>JBBQPP010000280.1:0-5725 GCA_038217255.1 Bacteroidales bacterium
TGTATTACCGGCGTTTCGGGGAGCGGAAAATCGACTTTAATTAATGATACCCTGCAACCTATTTTAAGCCAGTATATTTATAAATCGTTAAAAGATCCGCTTCCATATAAATCGGTAAAAGGACTTGAATTAATTGATAAAGTTATCAAGGTGGATCAGTCGCCCATTGGCCGCACACCGCGATCAAACCCCGTTACTTATACAAATGTTTTTGGTGATATAAGGGATTTATTTGCCCATCTGCCAGAAGCAAAAATACGTGGTTACAAACCGGGGCGGTTTTCGTTCAACGTAAAAGGCGGGCGTTGCGAAGAATGTAAGGGTGGAGGTTTGAAGCTCATCGAAATGAACTTTTTGCCCGACGTGTATGTACATTGCGACAAATGCAATGGCAAGCGTTACAACCGCGAGACATTAGAAGTTCGTTACAAGGGAAAATCAATAAGCGATGTACTGGAAATGACCATTGAACAAGGCGTCGAATTTTTTGATGCCATTCCTTCAATCTCCCAAAAACTGCACACTTTGCAGGATGTGGGGCTGGGTTACATTACACTTGGGCAATCTTCCACAACACTTTCGGGCGGCGAATCACAACGTGTAAAACTTGCTGCCGAACTAGCTAAACGCGATACAGGAAGAACCGTTTACATTTTGGATGAACCCACAACCGGATTGCATTTCGAAGATATCAGGGTTTTGCTGGATGTGCTGAATAAACTGGTTGACAAGGGAAACACAGTAATCGTTATCGAACACAACATGGACGTGATAAAAGTGGCAGATCACATTATCGACATTGGGCCGGAAGGGGGAAAAAACGGCGGCGAAATTTTGTGCACAGGAACTCCTGAAGAAATCGCCAAAAATAAAAAATCATTTACCGCGAAGTTTTTGAAAGAAGAGCTAAATGGATAAAAGGGGGGTTGGACTTTTCAAGTTCAACATTTTTACAATTTTTGACATATGAATCCCAATAATTTTCGGGTCAAAGTTCCATCAATTACTTTTACCTCTTTCGCATATTTTTTAATACTTTTACATTTCTGCTTAAAAGCAAAAATATTATAAGCAAAATTGAAACAAATAATAGGAAAGGAATTGAATTTACCTAAGCAAAAGTTTAACTTCGTGCATCACGCTTCCGTCCGATAACTATCGGGGTTCCAACTTTTTTAAATATGAAACAAGTCGAAATATTCTGCAAAAATACAAACTCAACACACGAATATCCCTTGGGGACTTCTTTGCTCGAAATAACTAAAGACCTTGATATTAAGCTTGAAAACATGGTTTGCGGTGCATTTGTCAACAACCAGGTCAGGGAGCTGTCATTTTGTTTGGTGAAACCAAAACGCATTGAATTTTTTGATATTACACATCCCGATGGAAGACGACTTTATATTAGGAGTCTGATTTTTGTGCTTTATGCAGCTGTTAAAGAAACTTTCCCCGAATTAACCCTCAATATTCAAAATGGGATTTCAAACGGTTATTTTTTTGAATTACAGGGTTTGAACAGGGAAATTACCGAATCAGATATTTTTACAATCGTTCAGCAAATGGAATCGTTAATAAAACAAGATATACCATTTGTCAAGAAACGGATACAAACCACTGAAGTTGTGGAATTGCTGCGACAGCAAGGACTGGTGGAAAAAGCACAATTATTCGAACAGCAGGGAAACTTGTTTTCAAGCCTGTATTTTTTAAAAAATCTTGCCAATTATTTTTATGGGCATCTGTTACCGTCAACCGGATATATTTCAAATTTTGGGTTGATAACCTATTTTGACGGCCTGTTGTTGCAAGTGCCAAAACCAAAGAATTTTGACAAACTGCATAAGTTGGTCGAAGGGAACAAACTGTTTGGGATTTTTCAGGAACAAAAAGACTGGGCCGAAATATTAAATGTTTCGACTATAGGCAACCTTAACAATTTTACAATCCATAATCGAAGCGGGGATGTTATAAAAATTTCGGAAGCCCTGCACGAGAAAAAAATTGCCGAAATTGCCAATATGATTCATAAGTTGGATGGCGATTTAAAAGTCGTTCTGGTTTCAGGGCCATCGGCATCGGGGAAGACTACTTTTAGCAAACGGCTGGGTGTGCAACTTTCCGTAAACGGATTGCGCCCATACCTTATTTCACTTGACGATTATTTTGTTGATCGTGACAAAACACCTATCGATGAATTTGGAGAATATGATTTTGAATCGATTGACGCCATTGACATTGAATATTTCAACAAACATTTGTTGGAACTTTTGGATGGGAAGGAAATTGAACTGCCGGGTTTTGATTTTCAATTGGGACGACGTACTGCAAGTGGCAGAAGATTAAAACTTTTGCCCGCCGATATCCTGGTTGTTGAAGGAATTCATGGAATGAACCCTGGGTTACTCACCAAAATCGACAGAAAATACACTTTCAATATTTTCATTTCAGCACTTACCCAAATTTCTTTTGATGAGCATTCCCATATTTCAACAGCAGACAACCGTTTGATCCGTAGAATAATCCGCGACAGTAATTACCGGGGGTATTCGGCGTGTGAAACATTAAAACGCTGGCCATCGGTGCGTCGTGGCGAGGAGAAAAATATATTTCCATATCAGGAAAATGCCGATGTGATGTTTAATTCAGCAACATTATACGAGTTAGCTGTTCTTAAAAAATATGCCGAACCTATTTTGAAAAGTGTGGCTGAAAATCGTGAGGAATATATTGAAGCGAACCGGTTGCTGAAATTTCTGTCGTGGTTCAAACAAATCGACGATAGCGAAATTCCGCCAACTTCCCTTCTCCGCGAATTTCTTGGGGGAAGTAGTTTTGTGTATTGAGAAAGCCGGAAGACCGAAGAAAAACTTTAAAACTTCTCTATTTAGTAGAATATATGAACTTTGAACTTTGAACTTTGAACTCGGAACTTGAGACAATAAAAACAAATTGATATGAAAAAACTTATCTTCCTATTCCTCCCCTTCCTCTTCGCACAGTTCGCTTTTGCGCAACAGTTTGAACCAAATTACGATGAGAGTAAAGTACCTCAATTTGTTGTACCTGACCCATTACTCACATTCAAACTTAAAAAGGTAAAAAATGTGAAGGACTGGGAGAAAAGACGCCGCCCCGAGTTGGAAGAATATTTTACCCAAAATATGTTTGGCGAAGTGCCGGGCAATCTTAAAATTTCATCTTTTGAAGTTGTTGAAGAGAGTGATGATGCTTTCAACGGCAAAGCAAAACGGAAACAGGTTGAACTCAGTTTTGAGAAAAATGGCAAAAAGCTTGATTTTACAATCCTTTTGTATTTGCCTAAGAATGTGGCGAAAGCGCCAATTTTTGTGGGTTATAATTTTTACGGCAATCACACGGTTGCTTCAGATCCCAATATTATTATTTCTGATGCATGGGTTGCCAACAATGCTTCTTTCGGAATTACATACAACCAGCTTACCGAGCAATCGCGCGGGGTTCGCGACAACCGTTGGGCAATCGAAAAAATGTTGGATGCCGGAATGGGTTTGGCCACCATTTATTATGGAGAAGTTGACCCCGACAAAGATGATTTTTCAGATGGGATACACCCATTATTCTATAAAGATGGACAAAAACAACCAGCTAACAACGAATGGGGAAGCATTGCCGCCTGGAGCTGGGGATTGAGCCGTGCAATGGATTACCTGGCAAAGGATGCCGATGTGGATGCTTCGAAAGTAATCGTTTTTGGCCATTCGCGATTAGGAAAAACCTCATTGTGGGCTGGTGCAACAGACAAACGTTTTGCCGCAGTTATTTCAAATGATTCGGGTTGTGGAGGTGCTGCGCTTTCAAAACGTAAAGTTGGCGAAACACTTTGGCGAATCAACAACAGTTTCCCTCACTGGTTTTGTAAAAACTTTCACAACTTCAGTAATAAAGAAGAAATTATGCCTGTGGATCAACACGAACTATTGGCGCTGATTGCCCCGCGTCCGTTGTATGTTGCCAGTGCTGAGGACGATAAATGGGCAGATCCGCGTGGAGAGTTTCTTTCATCGTATTATGCTACTCCCGTGTATTATTTGTATGGTAAAAAGGGAATTGAATCCATTGAAATGCCCAAAGTAAACCAACCCATACAAAATACTGTTGCCTATCATATCCGCACCGGAGTGCATGATGTTACCGATTACGACTGGGAGCAATACATTAAATGGGCAAAAAAACAATTGAAATGAGCCTCACCCGACCACTCCAAAGAGGGGAGAAAAGAAGAATGATGACATACAATTGCAGATTGATGATGAATGTTTATTGATATAAATTCGTAAATGGTAAATAGTTAAATAGTAAATAATATAAAAAACTAATTTAAATATGAAAAACAAGGCTTTCTCTTTACTGATTGTGGCAACAATGTTTGCCTGTACTAATACCGAAAAACCTAAAACCATTTCGTTGTTTAACGGAGTCGATTTGACAGGATGGCATGTCGATGTTCCTGCAATGGACGAAAACCCCGACACAATCAACCCGTTTATTGTGCGCGATTCAATGTTGGTTAGTCTGGGAACTCCCGGTGGGCATTTAATAACCGATTCCGTATTTCAAAACTACCGGATTGTTGCTGAGTACCGTTTTGCAGGTGTGCCCGGAAATTGTGGTTTGCTGGTTCATGCCTCAACACCTAGAGCCCTTTACGAAATGTTCCCTAAATCAATTGAAGTGCAAATGATGCATGAAAATGCAGGCGATTTTTGGTGTATTGTTCAAGATATTACTGTCCCTGACATGGAAGCCCGCCGCGGACCAAAAGAAGAGTGGGGGATTACTGAAGGTAAACAACGCCGCATTCCCAACCTAACCGACGGCTCAGAAAAACCTGTTGGCGAATGGAACAAAATGGTGGTTGAATGTGTGGCCGACTCCATTAAAGTTTGGGTAAACGATGATCTTGTAAATTTTGGCTACAACTGCACAACCACCAAAGGACAAATCGCTGTCCAGGCCGAAGGTTCCGAGGTGGAATTCAGAAAACTTGAATTGACACCGATTGATCGGATTACGAAAACTGAGTAACTCATGACTTGTCAGCGTGCGAAGCTCCTGACAACGTCAAATAACATGACTCGACAGCATGCAAAGCTTTCCGATTGATCGGAACAGGCTCTGACAAAGTCAAATAACAAAAATGAACAACAAAAAGATATTCGGATTAGAAAGAAATATTTTCTATGCTGGATTGACAAGCTTCTTTTCTGACACTTCTATCAAGATGATTTACAGTGTTATGCCTCTTTTCTTATTGTCAATTGGGGCTTCTAAAACTACAATTTCATTAATTGAAGGAATTGCGGAAAGTACGGCTTCCCTGTTCAAAGCATTTTCGGGTTATTGGAGTGATCGGATTGGGAAGAACAAGCCTTTTATGATTGTCGGATATGGGATTGCTGCTATAGTAACTCCTTTTTATATGTTTGTTCGAATCCCTGTTCAGGTTTTGTTCCTGAGGTTTGCCGAACGCATCGGGAAAGGTTTAAGGGCAGCTCCACGTGATAGCCTAATTAGTGGTTCGGTCCCAAAAAACGAAGCTGGTAAAAATTTTGGATTTCACAAAGCAATGGACAATAGTGGGGCGATAATTGGGCCATTAACAGCTTTTTTGTTATTGTATTTTTTTCCGTTAAACTTCAAGAATATTTTCCTGATTGCAACAATACCTGCCATTCTTGGTGTT
>JBBQPP010000281.1:0-5721 GCA_038217255.1 Bacteroidales bacterium
AAAGATTTGGTGGTTAACAATGCGCCATCACTGCATATTTACACTTATGGAGTTTCAGATAACGTGAAGCAAATTGTAAAGGCGGTATTTTGAAAGAAATACAGAGTGTTTAGTATTGAGTACAGAGACTTTTGGATTGTTAGACACAAGATTTTCGGTATCAAGACAAATAGTATCAAGTATCAAGTTAAACAATAGCAAGAATCGAGTATCTCTGTCCTCCTTGGTCTTCCGGGCGGGCAGCATCCAGTATCAAAAAAAACAGCCGCTAAAATCACTAATTTTCGCGGCTGTTTCTTTGAACTCTGAACTTTAAACTGTGAACTACTTCAATTCCCCTCTTTGAACCTTGAACATTAAACTCTGAACTTCCTCAGTTCCCCATTTTTACTTGACTATTAATCTTGTTGTTTTTCTCCTGGTCGTTCAATTTCAACGAGTAAATCATCGCTTCAACCTGTTGCAGTAAATTTCGTTTTTCTTTGCTCGGCGCGTAAACATAACCGAAAGCAACAATTACACGTTGGTTCGAAGCATCCAATTCTGCCAAACAAATGTATGGGCCGCCCATAAAATCGTTTTCAGTACGCCAAAGCCCACGCATTTCTGATGCGTAATTTTTGTTGTGCTCACGAATGTTAAAAACCTGATCCAAACTCTTCTCGGTCGCCATATAGCTTCCTTCGGTTGGGCCAGGGATATTAATTTCTAATGTACTGTCGTTTTTTGCGACTAAATAGTTGACGGTAAAAGTTGAATCGGAAACATACGGGAAGGTATATAGCGCAATTCCCTGCGAGATTTCAGGAGTTTCGTACCTGACCCAGATAAAATTTTCCTTTTGACGGGCAATCACAAAACCAGGGGGAACAGTCATTGTTACACCAAAGTCAGTATTTAACGCGTTGTAAACTGTTTTTTCATAAAATTTTTGGTAATTCATTGTCAACCTTTCTTTTTCGGCGACCAAAAAATATGATAAAATTTTATCACTGTTTTTATTGAAAAGCTCTTCGAATTGCCTGGCGTTTTTTGCTTTAATTTCTACTACAGCCTGCGGATATGCCCAAACATCGTCTTTCATTATTACTCCGGTTGTGTCAACATTTTCCGAAATTGAGGTTTGAATAATATTGCGTGTGCTCCTGAAAATTTTCTTGAAAGCTTCATGTGGTACATTTATTAAATTAAAAACAGGTTCTTCCTGTGGCAGTGCAATATAATCCTGCCCCAAAGTATTTTTGAGCAGTTCACCAGGTTTCCCGTTCCAGGATTCATCCGAAATTACAACTACCAGTTCATTGGCTTTTCCTGTAATATTTTTGTGAAGCACCGGATCGTTTGAACAGGATTGAAAAACAGCCAGAATAATAATTGCTGCAAGCAGAAAAATTGAATTTCTTTTCATTGTATTCTTTTTTGGTTTTGACGTTTATTTGTAACAAAAACTTTACCAAAAAAAAATCCTGGTTCTGAGGTTTTCAGAAACAGGATTCTTGAATATTTCAATACTTAATTATCTTTCAATTTTATCGGCATTCGACTTAATTTCCTCTTCGTCATCTGCCTTACTGGCTTTTTTGAACTCGCTCATTCCCTTTCCAAGTCCTTTCATTAACTCCGGAATTTTACGACCGCCAAAAAGTAAAAGAACAATAATTAGTATGATGATAATTTCCTGTGGTCCTACAAAACCTGCGATTACAAATAGATTCATGATATAATATATATAAAAGATTTCCTACAAAAGTAGTTTTTTTTTAATTAGAACGTTCCGTTTATCATTTTTATTATGTCGTTGGCATTTGCAAAAAGCACCAAAGCAAGCAGGAGAACCATGCCTGCAATTTGCGCATATTCCATGAACTTCTCACCGGGTTTTCGTCCAGTAATGATTTCACCAAACAAAAACATAACATGTCCGCCATCGAGCGCCGGGATGGGTAATAAATTCATAATTGCCAGTATAATTGAAATAAAAGCAGTCATATTCCAAAACGACTCCCAATCCCATTTACCGGGGAAAATGTTGCCAATGGTAGCAAATCCTCCAAGTGATTCATAAGCTTTAGTTTCCTTTTTGAAAAACAATTTGAACTGTTTCAGGTAATCACCGGTAGTGCGCACTCCTCTTTTAATCCCGGCAGGAATTGATTCCAAAAAACCATATTTTACGGTTTTGTATTCAAACAAATCGGGATTATTGTATGCAGCAAAAAAACCAATTTTTCCTTCGTCGGTAATGGTAACTTCTTTTGTAATAGGTTGTCCGTCACGAATAATTTCAAGTTCAACATTTTGTCCTTTTTTTGAATTGATATAATCTGAAAATTCATCGTAAAATTCAAATTTCAAACCATCAACTCTTGCAAAAATGTCCTCTTTCTGAAGATCGGATTTTTCTGCTGGCGAACCTTTTTCAACTTTTCCAATTTTAATATCAAATGGGGTTCGGGGAACCATTACCGATTTGCTTTTTAAAAGGAGCGCCAAATCGGAACCACTAATTTCAACATCCATTTTATGTCCGTTTCGCTCAACCTGAACTGTTTTAGCGTCATCAAGAACAATAGTTGGAATGATAGCTGAAAAATTTTCAACGTATTGATTGTCAACCGTCAATATTTTATCCCCATTCTGAAACCCGATTTCTTTTCCAACTTCGTTGACAGAAATGCCGAATTTTGCATTTTCGGTGGGCAGAAATTCTTCGCCCCACGCATACATGATACCAATGTAAATTATCATTGCGAACAGGAAGTTCATTGTTACCCCGCCCAGCATTATCAACAATCGCTGCCAAGCCGGTTTTGCGCGGAATTCGTAAGGTTGGGGAGGTAATTTCATGGCTTCCTTGTCCATTGATTCGTCCATCATCCCCGAAATTTTCACATAACCACCCAGCGGCAGCCACCCGATTCCGTATTCAGTATCGCCTTTTTTAACTTTGAAAAGCGAAAACCAGGGATCAAAAAACAGGTAAAACTTTTCGACCCGCGTGTTAAACAAACGGGCAAACATAAAATGCCCCAATTCATGCAGTACAACAAGAATTGATAAGCTTAAAAGTAATTGTGCTGTCTTAATTAATATCGTATCCATTAAAATTTTATCTCTTATTTTCTATTTTCAATCAATAACATTGTTTTGCTTCGTGCTTCGGCATTTGTTTGGATTAAATCTTCCAATGTCGGATTTTGAACAAGGGCAACTTTTTGCATAACCTGTTCAATGATTAACGGCATTTGTAAAAAGGAAATTTTCCCATTTAAAAAAGCCTCAACAACCACTTCGTTTGCAGCATTTAAAATGCACGGCATGTTTCCCCCCATTTTCATTGCCTCAAAAGCGAGTGCAAGGTTACGAAAAATTTTTGTATTTGGCGGTTCGAAATTAAGAGTGGGGTAGTCGAGGAAGTTGAAACGGGGATAGTCGTTCTTAATTCTTGCAGGAAATCCCATTGCATATTGAATTGGTAATTTCATATCAGGGAGTCCCATTTGCGCTTTCATCGAACCATCTTCAAACTGAACAATCGAATGGATTATGGATTGAGGATGGACAATAACATCGATTTTGGAGGCTGGTAAGCCAAACAACCAGCACGCTTCAATCATTTCAAATCCTTTGTTCATCAATGTTGCCGAATCAATTGTGATTTTGGCGCCCATCTCCCAGTTCGGATGATTCAAAGCATTTTCAACGGTAACATTTTGAAGTTCTGTTTCATTTTTTCCCCTGAATGGACCACCGGAACAAGTGAGGTATATTTTTTCGATGGGGTTCATGAATTCACCGACCAAACATTGAAAAATGGCCGAGTGTTCCGAGTCAACCGGCAGAATTTCAACTTTTTTTTCAAGGGCGGTTTTTGTGATTATTTCGCCTGCAACAACCATAGTTTCCTTGTTGGCAAGCGCAATATTTTTACCGGCTTTTATTGCGTTGTATGTTGGCATTAATCCCGAATAACCGACCATTGCAGTCAATACCAAATCAATGGTTTCCATTTGAACTACCTGGTTGAGTGCATCCGCGCCGGCATAAACTTTTATGGGTTCATTTTTTAATGCTTCCGAAACATAAGAATACTTTTCAGGGTTTGCAATAACAACTGCATTGGGCTGAAATAATTTGGCTTGCCCGATTAAAAGATCAACATTGTTTTTGGCTGTAAGCACTTCAACTTCAAACTTTTCGGGGTTTTGTTGAATTACTTCGAGGGCCTGTGTTCCGATGGACCCCGTTGAACCGAGAATGGCGATACGCTTTTTCATAAATTAGAAATCAATATATTGTTCAGGATCAATGGCATTTCCACGGTGCCAAAGTTCGAAATGCAGATGCGGGCCGGTTGTAAGTTCGCCCGAGTTGCCAATAATTGCAATGGCCTCGCCTGCCCTGACTTTATCGCCCGTAGATTTTAGAAGTTCAGCATTGTGCTTGTAAACCGAAACCAAATCGGCCTCGTGTTGAATATACATTACGTAACCTGTTTCGAGAGTCCAGCCCGAAAAAATGACTGTTCCGTCCAAAACCGATGAAATCCTGGCGTTGGGATCGCTTACAAGGTCAACTCCTATATGGTCCGACAACAAATTGAAATGGTTGGTAACAATGCCTTTTACGGGTACAAAAAAGTGCATTTCGCTCAATTCGGTCTTTTTTCGGGTATTGCCTTGAATCGACAAACTCAATTGTTCAGCAAGTAGATTGTCCTGAAAAATGGAATCGTGGTTGTATTGATTAAAATTGACATTGTACAACTCCGTAGAGGTGTCAACAACAATATTGTCTTCTGGAGTTTCTCCGGAAATAATTGCTTTTATCCCTGTAAAAAATTCATCACGTTTTGTGAGTTCAATTTCAAGTGAATCAACTTTTAAAGCATTTTCAACCATCATTTGACGTTGTTTTGCATCGGGATAACCGGGAATGTATTCCTTCAACCCGGTGGCAGCAATCAGGAAAGTAACAAGGATAACAATGATGGATGAGGCAATGCTGACAATGGTAAAAACCTTTAACCGTGTAAGTTTGATGCTCCAAACCGATTGAAAAGTGGAATCGTTGAAAATTGTCAGCCGATATTGGTCGTTTAATTTGTCTAAAAAAATGCGTTTCTTTTTTTCTGCCACAGCTTTATTTTTAAGCGGCACAAATTTAGAAAGAATTGATAAACAATCGGGTAGTTTATAATTTTTTAACCACTTTGGGGCTGAGGGGTGGAACGGGAACAGGAGAATCCTTTCTCCTGATTTTAGAAAAATCAAAAATCATGGACTTAGGAAAGTCCGCGTCCCACATTTAATTTGTAAGGTTTTACCAATAAAAAAGACATTTATCACGTAAATGTGCAACTTGAAAAATTATATTTGCAAACTCCTTTAGAAAAAGTTAAAAAACATGAGAAAATTAAATTTAGTCCTGCTACTTACAGTAATGTTTTACGGATGGGCAGTGGCCGATGAGGGGATGTGGCTACCCTCGCTGATTAATAAACTGAACATTGCAGAAATGCAAAAGGAAGGTTTGAAATTGAGTGCTGAAGATATTTACAGCATCAACAAATCAAGTCTGAAAGATGCAGTAGTAGCGCTCGATCGTGGTTCATGCACTGCCGAATTGGTTTCGAAAGATGGACTTTTGCTTACCAACCACCACTGTGGTTTTGGTGAAATCCAGCAACACTCAAGCGTTGAACACGATTATCTGCAAGAC
>JBBQPP010000282.1:0-5720 GCA_038217255.1 Bacteroidales bacterium
GAGTTGATTAATTTCTCCGAATCATCGCTTTTCAAGATTGCTCAGGGGAACATTAAAAAGGAAACAGTCCCGATAAAACCCATTTTGAATGAAGCAATTCTGCAAATTGAAAAAGCAAAAAACCAAAAAGAAGGATTAAGCGGTGTTCCGTCAGGTTTTACGGCCTTGGATCGCATAACTTCGGGCTGGCAGCGCACCGACCTTGTGATTGTTGCTGCCCGACCTTCGATGGGTAAAACAGCTTTTGTACTTTCAATGGCACGCGAAATGGCGGTTGCACATAATAAATCGGTCGCTTTCTTTTCGCTTGAGATGTCATCAATACAGTTGGTTACACGTTTGATTGCCGCCGAAACAGAATTAGGTTCGCAGAAACTAAAATCGGGCCGCCTTGAAGATTGGGAATGGGAACATTTGAACCGAAAAATCTCAAGTTTGGATAAAGCTCCTATTTTTATTGATGATACTCCAGCACTTTCGATTTTTGAATTCAGGGCAAAATGCCGCCGTTTGAAAATGCAATATGATATTGAAGTTGTAATTGTGGATTACCTTCAGTTAATGACCGCCGGATCTGACAACAGAGGCAGCCGCGAACAGGAAGTAAGTATGATTTCGCGCTCGCTGAAAGCCATTGCCAAGGAATTGAATATTCCAATTCTGGCATTATCACAGTTGAACCGTTCGGTTGAATCGCGCGAAGGTAAACGACCACAACTTTCCGACCTTCGCGAATCGGGAGCAATCGAGCAGGATGCCGACCTTGTTTTGTTTATTCACCGTCCTGAATATTACGGAATAACCGAAGACGATTCAGGAAATTCGTTGCTTGGAGTTGCTGAAATTATCATTGCAAAACACCGTAACGGTGCTACAGGCGACATACATTTATCGTTCAAAAAAGAGTTGGCAAAATTTTCGGATATGGAAAACCAATTTAATCAAGGATTTGGGAATATCCCGCAAACTTTCAGTTCGAAAATGAACGAGGAAGATGAACTTGCCGGTGCCGGAATTTCAACAAACAGCAATTTCGAAAAACAGGGTTCAGGCACTTCTGAATCTCCATTTTAAATCCTGAACAAAAGTATAAGGTCAGTTGTAATGTTTTCAGAATAAGAAACAAAGAATGAAAATCAAAATAACGATACTCTTAATAGCACTTCTATTCTCCTTTCATGCGAAAAGTATTTCATTGTTAATCCCTATGGATGATTCACAGAAAAATCATTTAAAGGCTTATGGAATATCATTTTGGGTACTTGAAAACAATATCGAAGTTAAGTGGCTGTTAAATTACCGTGGAGGTAGTTTTTTGATACAATCATCGCCACAAATTGAAAATGAATGTGTTGTGCGTGGTGTTACTTTCGAATCGATTGCCGATGCGCAGGCCGCAGCAATTTTGAACGGCATTTCCCAACCTGATGTAAACCAGGATGCAGTTGCGATGAATAAAGCGCCCAAAATTGCAGTTTATTCACCGCCAAATAAACAACCCTGGGATGATGCCGTAACTCTCGTTTTGACTTATGCTGAAATACCCTACGACGTGATTTATGACGAAGAAATTATCGCAGGAAAATTATCGGAATATGACTGGTTGCACCTCCACCATGAAGATTTTACCGGCCAGTTTGGTAAATTTTGGCGGGTTTATCAAAATGCTCCCTGGTATCAGCAGGACGTTGCAATTAATACTGAGTTAGCAAAAAAAATGGGCTTCCTGAAAGTTTCAGAAATGAAGTCGTTTGTTACCCGCGAGATTGAAAAATATGTGCTTAATGGCGGATTTCTGTTTGCCATGTGTGCCGCCACAGATACTTATGACATTTCACTGGCAGCAGTTGGCATTGATATTTGTGAAAGTATGTTTGATGGAGATCCGGCAGATAAACAAGCCCAGCAAAAACTTGATTTCACGCACACTTTTGCATTTAAAAATTTCGTACTGAACACCGATCCGTATGCCTATGAATTTTCAAATATCGATGTGACGGACACGCGAAAAGTGTTGCGCGACAATGACTACTTTACTTTATTTGATTTTTCGGCAAAATGGGACCCGATACCTACCATGCTTTGCCAAAACCATCGCAACCTGATAAAAGGTTTCATGGGACAAACAACGGCTTATCGCAAAGATTTACTAAAGTCAGGTAGTTTGATATTGGGCGAAAACAAATCGGCCAATGAAGCACGCTATATTCATGGTGAAAAGGGAAAAGGTTTCTGGACTTTTTACGGCGGCCACGACCCTGAAGATTACCGCCATTTGGTTGGCGACCCACCCACCGATTTAAGTTTGTTTCCAAATTCTCCGGGATACCGGCTGATATTGAATAACGTACTATTTCCGGCTGCTAAAAAGAAGAAGAGGAAAACATAACTGACACGAGTCATTCTCATCATAATAAATTCGCAAATTACTGATTTAACCTACCCCAATCAACCATCATGTTTATGAGTAGCTCATTTGGATTTGTAATTTTACCTGGCCACTTGCCTTCCCTTTGTCGGTCAGGAAACAAGTAAAAATGTTGATCGAAAGGCTACTGATATTACCAAAATCACTTCTTTGAATCAACCCTAAATTTGTTCTTTGAACATTATTAAAAACCTCTGTAAAAATATGCACCTACCAGTTCCAAGTAAATATAAACTAAATAGCCCGGTTGGTGTTCTTGTATTTGGATACATAATTAAGTTTAGCTATATTTCTTGTGTGGGTACTTTCTAAAAACGTTTACTACCAGGTAAATGTTGTTATTGCGTTGTACCTTACACAATTAAACAATCATTTTATGAACATAATTGGAAGAATAGATAAAGCAGATTTTCCTGAATTAAGTTTGCAAAACATTAATTTCAAAGTGGATACAGGAGCTTTTACTTCATCAATTCATAGCCATGATATTAAAGAAGTTGAATTTAACGGGAAAAAACACATTGAGTTTAAACTCCTTGATCCTTCATATACCAAATACAAGGATAAAGTATTCAAAGTAAAGAACTACAGGGAGAAAACAGTTAAAAGTTCATTTGGAGACATTGAGCTGAGATTTGTTATAAAAACAAAAATCGTGATTTTTGAACAGGAATTCGCGATTGAACTGTCGTTAAGTGAGAGAAGTGAAATGAAATTTCCGATATTACTTGGAAGGAAATTTCTAAATAAACGATTTATTGTGGATACCTCATTGAAAAACATATCATACAAATTAAAACGGGAAAAAAAGAAAAACATTTAGTAACATTTTAAATAATTATATAAATATGAAAATTGCAATTTTATCAAGAAATCCAAAGTTGTATTCAACCAGAAGATTAGTGGAGGCAGCCAAAGAAAAAGGTCATGAAGTAATAGTTGTGGATCATCTGAAGTGTACAATTGAACTTGAGAAGAAAAATCCCAAAATATATTATAATGGTTCTTATTTAGATGACATTGATGCCATAATTCCAAGGATTGGTGCATCAGTTACATTTTATGGTACTGCAGTTGTGCGTCAGTTTGAAATGATGAATGTGTTTTCAGCAATTGAATCGCAGGCATTGGTTAGGTCAAGGGATAAACTGAGAAGTTTACAAATATTGGCAAGAGCAGGTGTTGGAATGCCAAAAACCGTTTTTACCAATTATGCTAAAGATGTTGACCATGTAATTCAATCAGTAGGTGGAGCACCTTTGGTTCTAAAATTATTGGAAGGAACACAGGGATTGGGAGTTGTGTTAGCGGAAACCCATAATGCCGCAAATTCAGTTATTGAAGCATTTAATGGGTTAAAAGCCAGGGTAATTGCTCAGCAATTTATCAAAGAATCTGGAGGTGCTGATATTCGGGTATTTATTGTTGACGGGATCGTTGTTGGGGCGATGAAACGCCAGGGAAAAGAGGGAGAATTCCGTTCAAACCTGCACCGGGGAGGAAGTGCCTCAATTATTGAATTGACAGATGCTGAAGAACTGTCTGCAATTAAAGCTGCAAAAGCAATGGGACTGGGTGTTGCAGGAGTTGACATGCTCCAATCCTCAACCGGGCCTTTAGTTTTGGAAGTCAACTCATCACCGGGGTTAGAAGGAATTGAAGCGGCAACAAAAAAAGACATTGCAAAGGAAATAATCAAGTATCTTGAAAGAAATGTCTGATAGGGATTTCGTTATACTTGGCAATGAAATAAAAAAAGGTGAAGGAGCTGTACTTGAAGTGGAAGTAGCAAAACTTCATACAAGGAACAGGTTAACCATTCCGGTAATTATTGAAAGGGCTGCTGTTGATGGCCCTGTAATGCTGCTAATGGCGGGAGTGCATGGAGATGAAACCAATGGAGTTGCCATTGTACGCGATATCATCAGAAAAAAATACAACGTACCCAAAAGAGGTACGATAATTTGTATTCCTGTTTTTAATGTGTTTGGCTATTTAAATCAGCACAGGGAATTTCCGGATGGAAGAGATTTAAACAGAATGTTCCCGGGCACTTCAAAAGGTTCGTTGGCTAGTCAGTTTGCCAACAAATTCACAAAGGAAATAGCACCTTTGGTTGACTACGTTTTAGACTTTCATACGGGTGGCGCGGGAAGAGATAATTTCCCTAATATCAGATGCGTTTTTAAACAGGAAAAAACACTTGAACTTGCAAAAGTATTTGGTGCACCATTTATTGTTAATTCTAATTATATTCCTAAATCAATTCGGGAAACATTAGATAAAATGGGAAAAACCGTGTTATTGTTTGAAGGTGGAAAATCTCTGGAACTTGACCAAACTGTTATTAATTCAGGAGTTGAAGGTGCCTTGAATGTAATGAAATATTTAAAAATGCATGAAGGAGAAATAAATAATGAAATTGTTCCTGTTTTTATACCAAAAAGTAAATGGTTGCGTGCTCCTTACTCCGGAATATTTCAATCTCTTGTAAAAAATGGTTGTAAGGTTAAGAATAAAACAATTATAGGCAGAATTTCTGACCCTTACGGTGAATTTGAAAAAAATATTGTTGCCCCTTTTGAATGTTACATTTATGGCTTAAATACTGCTGCAATTGTTTATAAAGGCGATGCAATTTTTCATATAAGTGTTGAAAAAAAATAATTTGCTTTCCAATATCAACGTTATTAAATAACAAGGCATTATCACTTAACCGGTATATTCCAAGAGGACAATTTTATGTTAAAAGCCTTCAAAAATGAAAGAAGTTAATAAGTAACTTAAATTTAAAGCCTGTGGTGTTGTAATTACTTCAAACAACGTGGCGTCAAACGGAAGCTTTGTAAAGTCTGAAACAGGCTGGCAAATCGTTTGAATTCAACGATTGAAATTTGAAGATAAAATCTATAATTCACTGATACAACCTCACCCAATCAACCACCATGTTTATTGGCAACTCTTCTGAATTTGTAATTTTACCGGGCCAGCTTCCTTCCAATTGTTGATCTAAAAAAAGATAAAAAGGTTGGTCGAAAGGCCACTGATACGTGCCCGCCCCTGTAACTTTTGGATACTCAAACGACTTTTTGCCATTTATTGCATAAACCAACTTGTCAGGATACCAGCTTACACTATAAATATTGTAATCATCAGGATTAATTTTGGCGGTTGCCGACTTTTGAGGTTTTTCCTTTTTTAGCGTGATCGTGTAATGATTATGCGTTGTTTGATAGGCAAAATCATCATGGTTCAAACGTTCCATTATATCCATTTCACCGTTGTGCTGGTC
>JBBQPP010000283.1:0-5690 GCA_038217255.1 Bacteroidales bacterium
GAAGAAAAGAGCGAATATTACCTGGACTTATTAGGCATAACAATTCAATATACCGATCTGTTCTTCCCAAAATATGTACAGTGCATAAAAGGCATGGACTACAATGGAGCATTTTCGAAAGCTGACAGCAACCCGAATGCCGTTTTAATAAACAGGGAAGATTATGAAACAATGGAGGATGTTGTTGAAAAATACAACTCGATAGTTGGCAGAAGGGATATTATTGAAGATTTAGGAAAAAGGGATGAAATGGAGTAAAAATCATAGATTTAAATAATATTTAAACTTTCGAAATTTCTAAAAATAAAATTAGTTAAAAGCCAAATAATTATACTGATATATGGAAGAGAATCGAATAAAAATGAATGATAATGAAAATCTTTTCAGACCTTTAAATTATCTACTTGGAAAATCATTTTCGGTTAAAGATTATCAACGTGGTTACAAATGGGATACGAAGGAGATACTAGAACTACTCAATGATATCAATGAGCATGATGCTAATAGAGGAAAATATTGTTTGCAACCGATAATAGTGCGGATGAATGAAA
Organism: Bacteroidales bacterium; assembly: GCA_038217255.1. Lineage (GTDB taxonomy): Bacteria > Bacteroidota > Bacteroidia > Bacteroidales > Prolixibacteraceae > Draconibacterium. Next base: position 552 of record JBBQPP010000283.1, read on the forward strand.
TAAACGATGAAAAAAGAATTATTGAATTAATTGATGGTCAGCAAAGAATTACGAGTATCTATCTCATTTTAATATTTTTAGAAAATACGCAAGAGGGTATTTTTGATATTTCATTCGAAACCAGGGAAGAAAGCCGGGAGTTTCTTTCTACAAAAATAATTGCCCTTGGCGAATATGCAAAAAATAAAATAAGTTGGGAGAATTTCATTCAAAAAGAAGAGTTTGAGAAATATGATAACGTTGACGTTTATCATTTTTACACTGTTTTTAATGCTATTTATCAATGGTTCGAAGATAAAAAGGAGGTCAATTTTAAGGATGACTTCCTAAATAAGTTATTAAATTTGGTATACATCATCTGGTATGATATTGATAAATCAGCTATTAACTCTCAAATAAAAGTCTCTGCTGAAAATATATTTCTAAACCTTAATGCAGGCAAAATCCTTCTTACTAGTTCTGAATTGATCAAAGCGCTCTTCATCTTAGAGTGTCAGAATAAAAACACAAAAGAAATTGCTAAACTAAAATCATCCGAATTAGCTTTAGAATGGGATCAAATTGAAAATAAACTACAGGATAATTCGTTCTGGTTTTTTATTTGCGACAATGAAAAATATAACACTTCATCGACCAGGATTGATTTCCTACTTGACATTGTTAACAAAAGAGATGTTAAAAAAAGTGATGATTTGTTTTCTTATCGGATTTATGAAAAACGTTTTAAAGAAAATGTAGATTTAGATTGGATGTCGGTTAAGAATACTTTCAATAAATTATCAGAATGGTATGACGATAAAGAATCATATCATTATGTAGGTTTCTTAATTGTTTCTGGAATAAAAAAAATAACACAAATAATCGAGAAAAGTCAAGGTGTTTCAAAAAGTGATTTTAAAAATAGCCTCATTGGATGGATTAAAACAGAATTTAAAAAATTAAAAAAAGATGAATTAGGTCTACCTTATAATATCTATAATATTGAAAAATTGGATTATGAAGAATCAAGAAAGGAATGTGAAAAAGTCCTTGTACTACTAAATATATTATACTATATAAAGAATTTAAGTGATAATAAGTTTCCTTTTGAGCTTTACAAAACAGAAAAATGGAGTGTGGAACATATTAACCCACAAAATCCTCGTGATTTTGAAAATATTGGAGTTATAAAACGTTGGTTAATCTCAAATAAGTTCTATTATGAAAAAACAAAACCAATAAATGAATCAATCATCAAGCAATTAGTTCTTGTTTTGGGGTTTTTGAAAAATATAAATATTGATGACAAAAGAAGGCTATCTGATTTAAAACTTGATAAGGCAGAATTGATGAAATTTGATAACTTGGTTGATGCCATTAGATTGGATCTAGATCTTCATGGAATTTCTAATTTAACATTATTAGATAAAAACACAAACAGCAAACTTAGTAATAAACCATATTTAGATAAAAGAGAACTCATTCTCAAATTAGATCAAGATGGGAAATATATGTCGTCCGAAGGGTTAGAGAAGAAAGTTTTTATACCGGTATGTACTAAAAATGTATTTTCAAAAATATACACAACTGATAAAGATAGTGTTGTAGATTCTTTCTTTGGGAAAAATGACATGGAGTCATATTCTAGTTTTATTCAGAATCAGTTAAATTTTTTCCACCTTTAATACCAAAAGAATAAATGAATACAGAAACTTACAATACATTTTGGAAAATAATCAAGGAAAATAGAATTGAAATTCCTACTATTCAACGCGACTATGCATATGGGCGCAAGTCTGCTATATCAATAATGCAGAAATTTATCACTGATATTTTCGATTGCCTAAATGAGAATAAGCCATTAAATCTTGATTTTATATACGGGAAACTATTAGGAAAAGAAAATCAGATATCTCTTGAAAGGAATAGAAACAATATTCAATCATTACTTAAAACTATAAAAACTTATGCATCTGATCTAAATATCGAAGTCGCATATGATCTAACTAAGCAAAATAATATTACTCAAACAAACATTACTTTCATTCCACTAGATGGACAACAACGTTTAACAACTCTTTATTTGGTTCATTGGTACGTTGCCCAAAGAAATAAGGATATCAATGCCTTGGATGTTTTAAAAAGATTTTCTTATTCTACAAGAATTAGTTCAAAGGATTTTTGTCAAATGCTTACGACAAACATATTTAACATTGAATCTTCAATAAAATCAGTTGCTGATTTAATCAGTAATCATGAAGACTATTTTTCGTATTGGCAGAAAGATCCAACAGTTAAAAGCATGTTGTTAGTAGTAGATGAAATACATAAAAGATTTAATGTTAAGTTATTTAATTATGTTGAATGTTGGAAACGTCTTACTTACTCAGATTGCATTACTTTTGACTTTTTTGATTTAGATGATTTTGAATTAACAGATGAGTTATATATTAAAATGAATGCTCGGGGTAAACATTTAACTCATTATGAAAATTACAAAGCCTGGTTAATAAAGGATTATCAAGATCAAATTTTTATAGAGAATTGGAAAACGAAATTTGATATCCAATGGAATGATTTATTTTGGAGAGTCAAAGAAAAATCAGAGCACACGGTTGATTCAGAATATATGCAGTTTTTTAAAATTCTGTTTCTGGGAGATTATATCAAGACCTTGGTTATTGATGGCTCTGGAATGAATGATGACTCTGCATTGGAAAACTATGAAACGGAAATACTCAATCTGTCGGATTTTAAGTCAGTTATTGGGGTACTAAGGAAAAAAGATTCTAATCCAATTCCGATTTTTGAAAATGGCAGTTTATTTGCTCAAAATATAAGTGATTATCTAATATTTCTGGATTTATTCAGTTTAGATTTAATAAGAGGATTGGATAATAGATTTCAAAAAATAATTAGAAAATATATTTCGACTGAATTTTCTAAGTTGATTTTTGGAGAAAAACTCAATAAATTATCATGGTGGGATACAACTCTCCATTATGCTATCTCCAGATATTTAATCAAAATCCAAACAATTAATTCAAATTTTGATCAATGGTTGAGAATTATCTCCAATTTGATCTATAATTCAAAAATCGATTCTCCTAAGCTTTTCATCGAATCAATAAACAGTATTGACAATCTAATTGAAAAAATCGATCCTCAATTATCTATTTATCATATTTTCAGTAACTTAAACGAAAAAGAAATCTTATTCTTTTCTCCTAATCAGAAAAATGAAGAAATTCTAAAATCCAAGTTAATTGAAGCTGGCTCTGAATGGGCAAATTTGCTGATTGAGGCTGAAAACCACAGTTACTTTTATGGACAAATAGGGTTCATATTGAAACTATCAGAAAATGAAAATAAAATAGATATTGGATCTTTTAAAGACAATTACCAAAAAGTTTCAGTTTTATTCTCTGAAGAAGTGTTAAATGATACGACAAATATACTTACCCGGAGTTTTCTTACTCAAGGTGATTGTCTTTATAATGAAGGTGATAACAAAGTGTTCAATTCAAATATAAGGGGGACGCTAAGAAACAGGAATGAGAATTGGAGGAAATTTTTTGAGCACAAACTGAGTTTTATTACTAAAATAATTGAACATCCCAATTTTCGATCAAACGAGATTTTAAAGAGTTTAAATGATATTATTGAAGTAGAATTGAAAAATTTGAATGAAACATTTATTGCCAAATTAGTTGAGAATCCGAGCCTGTTTGAATATGCGAAGAAGCGTTGTATTAGAAAATTCGGTAATGGCTATTACTTACTAAATTCAACACGAATTTCAGGATATTTTGCAGAATTATTCACTTATGACTGGTATTTGAAAAATAAACATGAATATGCCATAAAAAACCCAGGTACAAAAATCTCTTATCAATTTGAAAAAGGACAAGAGAATGAAGCTTTTATAAGATTTAATTACAATGGTAAAGAAAACCGGATTGAAAGAAACTATGGTACCGGAAAATACGTATTAAATGATGATTTGCTCAACACATATAACACGATTGAAGAAGCAATAACCAGTAAAAATGCCTTGTCATGACCAGCCAAACCAACGAACAAGCCCTCGAAACGACAATTGAAAAACGTCTTACAGGAACAAGCCTTGAAGAACTAAAGGCCCAGGGCTACACAGATTCTTTCAGTGAGCGGGCTGAATTGTATCGCGCCGGTAATGGATATTACCTTGGCACTCCTGGTCAGTTTAATACCAGGTATGGCATTGATGAGCATCGCTTCTGGCATTTCCTTGAAACTACTCAGTCCACAGAACTGGCAAAACTTCAAAAGCAATCCGATTACAAGCTCAAAATCCTTGAACGCCTCGATCGCATCACCAGGAAATATGGCGTGCTGCGACCGTTGCGTAAAGGTCTTGATGTGGACGATGCACATTTCACACTATTTTATGTAATACCTCTTGCTTCAAGCAGCCAGGCAGTAAAGGATCATTTCGAACAAAACGAATTTAGCGTAACCAGACAGGTAAGATATTCCTTAACACATATCGGTGAGGAAATTGACATGGTGCTTTTCGTTAATGGCCTTCCCATATCAACGCTTGAATTAAAGAACCAATGGACAGGGCAAAATGCCAAAGTCCATGGACAGAATCAGTATAAATTCAAAAGAGACATTACTCAGCCATTGCTTCAGTTTGGCCGATGTGTTGTGCACTTTACGCTCGATACCGACGAAGTGTATATGACTACCAAACTCGAAGGTGCCGGAACATTCTTTTTGCCGTTTAACCTGGGCAACAATTTTGGTAAAGGAAATCCACCCAATCCGTTTGGCCATAAAACGGCCTATTTATGGGACGAGATATTTACCAGGCAAAGCATTGCCAATATTCTGCAACACTTCGTACGCTTCGACGGAAAGGATACCGATGCTTTAAGCAAAAAGACCTTGTTTTTTCCTCGTTATCATCAGCTGGATGTAGTTCGCAAACTTATTGACGATGCCGGTAAAAAAGGTGTCGGGCAAACATACCTTATTCAGCATTCAGCCGGTTCGGGCAAGTCCAATTCCATTACCTGGGCAGCTTACCAGCTCATAGAAACTTACCCGGAAAACAATGAAACAAGGGGAGGCAAAGGCATCGGAAATCCGTTATTCGATTCTGTGATTGTAGTA
>JBBQPP010000284.1:0-5677 GCA_038217255.1 Bacteroidales bacterium
GTTAAAACCCCGGTTTTTCAACCTTTTTACCACGTTGTGAGCAACGAAAATCTCCCCCACATTTTAAATTACAATTACAGGAATACAGCTCAATTCGAAAAAGAACTGGATTTTTACCTCAAATATTTTAAACCTGTTTCTCTTTCGGAGTTGAAGTCAGGAGAAAATCTTGCCAGAAATATTTTTCATTTGAGTTTTGATGACGGGTTGAAAGAATGTGCTGATATAATCGCTCCAATTCTTTTAAAAAAAGGAATTCCCGCTACCTTTTTTGTGAACCCCGGATTTGTTGATAATCAACGCCTTTTCCACAAGTACAAAGCAAGCCTGATTTTAGGGCAGTTAAAAGAAGCTCCACATTTAGAAGCGGAACAAATTTTAAAAACTCAAAATCTACAGGGAGAACAAATTCTAATAGCAAGCTTTTTGCAGGAAGTATTTTTGGATGAAGCTGCCGAATTGCTAGGAATCAATTTCGAAAATTTTCTTGCCGAAACAAAACCATATTTGACCACTAAACATCTTTTAAATTTGAAAGAACAAGGTTTTTCGATTGGTGCGCATAGTTTTTATCATCCCGAGTTTTGGAAAATTTCGGAAGAAGAGCAGATGAACGAGATTAAAAAAAGTATGAACTGGATAGCTGAAAAAATCAATCCTAAAATAAAGGCTTTTTCGTTCCCGTTTACTGATTCAGGAGTTTCGCAGAAAGTGATGAAAGCTCTGAAAAATGAGCATATTTGCGATATTTCTTTTGGAACGGCTGGGATTAAATACGATGAATATAACTTTCATTTTCAAAGGTACCCAATAGAAACGCCGGGCAATTTTAAACAGAATCTGAAAGCTGAACTTGTATATTTTGTGTTGAGAAAAATCATTGGAAAAGCAACAGTAAAACATTGAGCTATGAATTTGATAGAACAACTTCACGATATATTCAACAACAACAAAAATAACCGTGCATTTTGCGTTGACGGCAGGGATATTTCTTATGGCGAATTCCTCGAATATATAAATGGTACAAGGGAACTTTTGGAGAAAACATTGACCGGAAGGAATAATCCGGTTGGAATAATATCATACGATTGTATAGAAACTTATGCTGCCATTTTTGCCACGTGGTTCAGCGGAAATTATTTTGTGCCGCTTAATCCAAAACATCCTGCGGAAAGGAACATTTCGATTATAAAAAATATTGGAATCGAATATTTGCTTTCAGCGAGAAATGATGTGAATGAGTTTGTGGGGAATTCTCAACAATTGCAAATTATAATCAACACAGAAATCAAGTCAGAAAAAATTAAAAAGCCGGAAACTATACAAAATGACCAAAGAATGTATGTGCTAACTACTTCCGGTAGCACTGGTGTCCCCAAATATGTTCCAATTAATCAACAAAATATTGAAAGCTATTGCAACGGATTTATGGACATGTTCCCGGAATTGCAAAGCGATACCTGTTTTTTGCAAATTTATGATCTGACAGTTGATGCCTCCTTCACATCCTACTTAATTCCTTTACTTGTAGGTGCCTGTGTTTATATGCTACCTGAAAGTCAGTTCAAGTTTTTGGCCATTGCCAAATTGCTGGGCGATAAAAAAGTAAACTGGGTAAAGTTAACGCCGTCTGTTCTGTCCTTTCTATCGCCCTATAAATTGAAACTTGATTTTAAACACTTAAAGTTCATAATACTTGGCGGTGAAGCATTGCCTCTGTCTTTATTGAAAGAATGGCATCCAGTATTTTCGGAAACGCAGATTGTAAATCATTATGGGCCTACTGAAACATCGGTTGGTGTAACTTCTTATAGAATAGACGATATGCAGAATATCCGTTCAATGGACGGGATTGTATCTATTGGCAAACCATTTAAAGAAGTTGATTGTGTTGTTATTGATGAAACCGGGAATGAGCTTGCAACTAATGAAAATGGGGAACTTTGCATTGGCGGAAAACAAGTGATGGAAGGCTATTTAAACGGTGGCAATTCTCCGTTCATTTATCTTGAAATCAATAATAAAAGAGAAAAATTCTACCGTACAGGCGATATTGTTAAAAAGGACAAAGACGGGTATATCTATTTTTTAGGAAGAACAGATGATCAGGTTAAAATTGAAGGACATCGCATAAACTTGATTGAAACAGAAAACAAAGTTAGGGATTTACTTCCAGGACATAAAGTGGTTTTGGTTGCCCATGAAAAATTGTCCGGGCTGAAAAGATTGTACCTGTTTATTGAGGGAACAGATATTGATAAGCTGAAATTAAAATCAGGCCTTGCAGAACATTTGCCGCCTAAGATGATCCCCGATGATATTTATCCGATAGACAAAATACCACTTACGGCAGGGGGAAAAATAGATAGAAAAAAATTGGTAAATGATTATCTTGTTCATTGAACATCAACAAAAAATTAAAAAGTGGATACGATAGAAAATAACCTTTATGATTTCTACAGGATTTTCGGAACTGTTAAAAGGGTAAAGCATATTCAGGAGAATGGATATGAAGTCATTCAAGCCCAAGATAAATCATGGCCAAAAATGATATTTAACCTTGATCAGTCAACATATCCCCAAAAATTAGTCCCTAATATTGTTGACAGGATTGAAAATAAACAATATGCCGCCTATTTTATTTCCCCCGAAGCTTACCTTTCCAGAACCCACAGCGAACTAATTAAAACCAGCGGAATTGTACCGATAAAAATGTTGATGGGGATGAATATCGTTCGTGAGAAAAATGAAAAGATTGCACTTCCCCCAGATTGTGAAATCTGCGATTTGAATCATGAAACACATTTAATATATTTTGCCCATTTGATCAGAAAAGAATTTATTTCACCAGAAATGTCATTCGATATTGAAATTTTAACTGAAGTTAATTCTTGCAAAGAAATTAAAATGATAGGGTTATTTTATGAAAATACATTGGTGTCATCCCTGCTGGTTTTGACAAAAGACAACATATCCGGATTGTATTTTATTGTTACAAGGACAGAATATCAAAAACGGGGATTCGCAGCAACCTTAATAAATTTTGTTTTGAACCGGCTGTACGATGACGGCGTTAAAGAAGTAGTTTTACACGCTAATCATAATTCTTTCGGCTTATACAAAAAATTGGGGTTTATTGATCAAAGCAGATTTATCATATATAGAAAACTTTAACATGGATAATGAAATGATATTGAATAGGTTACGTCCGATTTATAACGAGATTTTCAAAGAAAATATACAATTGGATTTAACAACTTCTCCAAATGATATTGGTTCGTGGGATTCGTTGAATCATATTTTGTTGATAAAACGAATTGAAGAAGAATTTCAATTTGAGTTTGATTTATTTGAAGTTATCGAATTGAAAAATACTGGAGATATTGTCAATACAATTCAAAAATATTTGAACTGATAAGGTGCTGATAAGAGAAATAAAAGTTGGCGAACTGCTCGATTTTATTCAAAGCGATGTATTTGAAAAATTGGATATCAAACCTATCACTGATTTGAGGGCGATATCGCAGTTTAACAATCCTGATTCAAAGCCAGAAGATATTGCCCTGATTTATGCTGTTGAAAACAATGAATTATTAGGTTTTGCAGGATTGCTTCCCAGATTTGTCAATAATGAAAATACCCGGATTTTCTCAAATTCTTGCTGGTGGGCACATCCTGAAAAAGGAAAAGGCATTGCAATCCCGCTTTTTTACAAATTAGTTGAAAAAGCAAATTTTAGTTTGTTCCTCTCGGAATCAACAACTCACGCCAAAACTATTCTTGAGAAAACGGGGCTTTTTGGTCCCATAAATCAAACTGCTGGAATTAGGGGATTTCTGCGGTTATATTTGGCTGATATTTCTCTGAAACATTTTCCAAACAAAAAATGGTTGTCGTTTCTTTTCAAAATTCTTGATTTCTTGCTCAATTTATTTTTGATTCCATTTCGGTTTTATTTCCTGAAAAAGTTTTATAAATCAAGTTTTTCTGTTGAGCCAGTTTCCAAAGTTGAAAATGAAATCGAAGAATTTATTAAGCAGAATTGCAGTTCAGAATTTGTACAAAAAACACCTGCAAGTTTTGATTGGTTTAAAAATTATCCCTGGTTGATGGAAAGGGAAAAAGGAAAATCAGTGAATTATCCGTTTTCTTATCTGGTTAATAAATATGAGCTCAACTACTTTGTGTTTAAACAGGGAAACGAAATAAAGGCATTTGCAGCAATCTCAAACCGTGATAATTTGGCTAAAATCCCTTTTATATATTTTAACAATAATGACATTAAAGCTGTTACGCACACGCTTTTGAAATTTGTTTTGAGAAAAAAATATGATTCATTGCTTGTGTTTCATCCGCAAATCGTTGATTTCATGGAGCAAAACAAAATGCCATTCTATCACCGGAAAAATGAAACAAAATATTCGGGCACAACAAAAAAGATTTATGATATTTTTGCGCAAAAACCAATTATGCAGGACGGAGATGGAGACGTAATTTTTACCTAACAAATCAACTATGGAAATAAAAATATTAGGCAACAATCAAACTATTTTAGATCAGTATCTATCGGAAATTAGAGATGTAGTTATTCAAAAAGATCCACTTCGGTTTCGTGAAAACATGTATCGGATAGGTGAGATTTTTGCCTACGAAATTAGTAAAACACTCAAATACGAAGTTTCTGAAGTTAATACTCCTTTGGGTGTTGCCAAAGTTCCAACATTACATGGCCAACCGGTTTTGGCAACAATTTTACGCGCAGGACTTTCAGTACACAATGGCTTACTTAAAATTTTTGATCGGGGCGAGAACTGTTTTATTTCAGCTTACCGAAAATATACAGAGGAAGGCGATTTCGAGATTAAATTTGAATATATGGCTTCACCATCGCTTGATGATAAGGTGGTCATTCTTTCTGATCCGATGCTGGCAACGGGTAAATCGATGGAAATTGCTTATCAGGCACTTTTCAGCAAAGGCTCACCAACGCATATTCATTTGGTTTCCATAATTTCAAGTTTGCAGGGAGTGAATTATTTGATTGATAAAATCAGGGCTGAAAACGTGACTTTGTGGCTGGGCGCCATCGACGAAGGTTTGAACCCACATTCATATATTGTTCCTGGGTTGGGCGATGCTGGTGATTTGGCTTACGGCGAGAAAATCGATTCGAAATAAAAATGAAAATAGTTAATCGTAAAATATTTAGCTAAAATCAAGTTAATGATGATTCGATATTATGTACATGATGATATTGTTGATTGAATCTAATGAGAAAAAATATTCAAGTACATTAAAAGGTTGGAGAATTCTTAATAAGAAATATCCAAATTCATATTACAGACCTGACGATTGTTTGAATTTATTTTCTGTTTTACCAGAAAAAAAAGTCAAAAAAAGTAAACTGTACAATTGGTTAATAAAGCAACAAAAAAGAGAGGATCCAATAGGAGATTTAGCGAATGACATTCTAAGAGATTCTTCTTTCCCAGTAGAATCTGATTCAATACAATGTATATACAAATATGCGTAAATAAATTCCCAATTTGTATTCACCTGCTTAAATAAAAGTTCTATTTGCGTTCCTTTTCAAATTGATCAATGGTATTTTGAAGAACAGCGCGAACTTTTTTGTATTCAATTTCTTGCCATGCTTTCAGCAATGGTATAAATCGGG
>JBBQPP010000285.1:0-5627 GCA_038217255.1 Bacteroidales bacterium
CGGATAATTTCTTCGCATTTTCGAATGTAGGCAAGTAGAATATCTTTTTGTTCAACTTCAGCAGGATTTTCAAAAAGAAAGGATAATTCAATTATGTATTTCCCGCGACCTACTTTTTTTGTATGCTGAAATAATACAGGGAGATTTCCGCTGGCAGCAATTTTTTCCGGTCCCGAAAAGAATGGGGTTTCCTGGTTTAAAAAAATGGTCCAGAATTTAGAATTGGCCGGTGGTGTTTGATCTGCAACCAGATAAAGTCCGGTTAACCTGCCCTTAATACTATACTCAATTAATTTTCTGGCCGTTTTATGAACGGGGATACTTTCACTTCCCCACCTTTCACGATTGTGTGTTAAGAATTCCTCCATTGCCTGGTTGCCACGAATTGGATTATAAACCGGTAGTATAAGATGTTTTAATTTTGGTTGTGCGAAACCAGTCCATTCCCAATTATTGTGGTGCATTGCCAAAGCAATTACGCTTCTTCCCTTGTCAAAAAAAGCGTTAACTTCTTCAATCCCCTTAAACAATACCCGTTTTTCCATTTCTTTGTTGGAAATACTGTATGTTTTTATTGATTCAACAATTAAATCGCAAAAATGGCTATAGAATTTATTTCTGATTTCACTGATTTCCTTTTCGGTTTTTTCAGGGAAAGCATTTCGAAGGTTTTCGGTAATAACCTTAAAACGGTATTTTACAACAAAGCGCAACACCCAATACAGCAAATCAGAAATTCCAAATAATACCCAAAAAGGCAAATAGGAGAGGGCAATAATAAAATTAGTTAAAATGCTGTTTTTCAGACGCTTTATGGTGTTTTCGTGAAAGCGCTTGTCGTGTTGTTCAAGTTGAGTTCTGTTCATTTATTTATTTGTAAAGTGTTGTATTGCTGTTTAATTTTGAAGTGGAATTCCATCGGATCGCTTTCGTTTCCAGCGTTTGTGTGACCAAAGATAATATTCAGGTTTTTCACTGATTATTTCTTCCATCTTTTCTATGTAGATTTTTATTATTTCGTGTTCGCTTTTTTCCGTGGGGTTTTCGCAAAGCAACTCAAAGGTGGTCAAATATTTTCCGCGCCCTGTTTTTTCTAATTTTTGAAAAAACATGGGTTGATTGAACTGTTTCGAAATAATTGCAGGTCCAGGAAAAAACATAGCCTCTTGGTTCAAAAAACGAAACCAATAATTATCTGCCGAAACGGGAGATTGATCCCCTGCGAGCCACACAAATACTGGTATTTTCGGTTTTTCATACCTTATCAATTGACGCAAAATATGTTCGCTTTTTATCAATTCTGCATTAAACCGCGAACGCGTTTCATTCATAAACTTATCGAACTCTACATTTGCTAATGGCTTGTAAACTGCCAATGATTTGTGTTTTAAATATCTTGAAAGGTATGTTCCCCACTCCCAGTTATTGTAGTGCATGGTCAAAACCAGCACACTTTTCCCTTTTTCGAAATAGCTGTTGATTAAATCTGCATTCGCCACTTTCATTCGCTCTTTGAAATCAGAGTCATTCATTCCTCTCATTTTTATGGTTTCTAAGGTCAAATCGGCAAAATGATGGTAAAACTTTTTCGTGATTGTTTTTATTTCCGCATCATTTTTTTCAGGAAACGAATTTCGGAGATTTGTAAAAACTACAGGTTTACGGTAGCCAACAATATAATAAACAATCAGGTAAAAAACAGATGAAATAAAATAGATTGCCCAAAATGGAAATTTTGCCACTATTTTGGTAAAGAATATTCCAATTTTTGTTGAAAAACCTGATTTCATGGATATAAATAAAGAAAAACCAAAACTACATTTTTTAACGTAAATCTGGCTATAATTATTGGTTTATGGACTATCTTCGGGCTGTAAATATAGAATACAATGAAACTACCAATAACTTTATTTTTATTTTTTTTTGTTCTTAATATGACTGCTCAAAATACTTTTATTGCTCACAGGGGCGCTTCGCATGATGCACCTGAAAACACCGTTGCTTCGGCGAAGTTGGCTTGGGAAATGGGGGCAGATGCGGTGGAATGTGATATTCATATCTCGAAGGACAACCGTATTATGGTAATTCACGACAAAGACACTAAACGCACGTGTTCAAGTAAAAAGAACTTTTCTATTGCCGATACGCCCTCTACTTTATTGCATGATTTGGATGCGGGAAGTTGGAAGGATGAGAAATATAAAGGCGAAAAAATCCCTTTTCTTTCAGAAATGATTGAGACGATTCCTGAAGGAAAAACGCTGGTTGTTGAAATAAAATGCGGAAACGAAGTAATTCATCCTTTGGAAAGATTGATGGAAAAATGCAATAAGGAAGAACAGATTGTATTTATTTGTTTCGACTGGAAAACGATTTTGGAGACCAAAAAAGCATTCCCGAAAAACAAGTGCTACTGGTTGAGTAGCTCAAAAAATGGGCTGAGCAAAAAAATCAATGAGGCTGCCGAAAATGGGTTGGATGGGATAAACCTGCATTATTCTGTAATCGATGAAGAAATAGTAGAAGCTGCCAAAGCGAACAACCTTGAAGTACTTTCCTGGACAGTTGACGACCCCGCAGAAGCAAAACGGCTCATCGACCTTGGCGTTACTAAACTCACTACCAATCGCCCTGCCTGGCTAAAAGAGGAAGTTGGGAAACTTTAGTTTGTAGTTTCGGGAGTTTTGGATTCCATCCTTAGCTTCACAGTTGGGAGAAAATGGAATCCTTATAAATTGCAAACTGGTTGTAATTATTGATTTGCCATCTATTAAATTAAAAAACGGGGTTATTCTATCACAGTATTTTTTATACCGGGACATCTTTAAAATCACAAATCACCAACTGAAATGCTTTTTCTGCCAGAAATCGCGATTTTTTAATTGTCAGATTATGTGCGGGTAGAATTTGGTTTAATCCGCCCAACTTGTAATAATGTTTGAAATTCCTGTTGTGTTCCCTGCCGGCAAGAAATTCGGCTACTCTGCTACCAATTCCAACATAATTTTTTGGGAGAGGAACAGCATAATCAACAATGATAATTTTGTTGGCAACACGTTTCATTTCATTCAAAATTGGTGAATGTAAATGTGGTGGGAACTGGTGCAAGGCAAGTGTCATTAAAGCAACATCAAATCTTTTTTCCTTAAAAATGGAAAGTTCGGTTGCATCGCAAACAAAAAATGCAGCATTCAAAATATTTCTTTTTCTTGATGTTTTTGTGGCAAAATTTACCATCGATTCAGACAAATCGATTCCAGTTACAAAAGAAGCGATTTTAGCAATTTCAAAAAGCTGCACACCCGTTCCGCAGGCGATATCGAGTACTTTTTCGTTGGGTTTTATTTCGGCAGTTACCCGTTTTCTTAACGGAGTTAAAATTGGGTCGATTACTGTGCTGTAAAATAGGCCTGATTCTACCATTTGTTTTCAATAAATGAATTAGCTTGTTTCATTTAAACCGAAAAAGCTTTCTTTTGTTGTAACCAATATTAAAATCAAGGTCATGAAAAGTTATCAAATTGCGTTTATTGCAATATTTATTTTGTTTACTGCTTTTAAATCTGACAAACCTGCGTATTATCTTTTTAATAAAGAGGGGAAAGATATAAAGTACGAAAAGTTGCTGAAAGTGGCGGAAGATGCAGATATTGTGCTTTTTGGTGAGAGTCACGATAACCCAATTTCCCACTGGCTGCAACTTGAACTCACAAAAGATTTATTTGATTTGAAAAAAGACAAACTTGTACTTGGTGCCGAAATGTTTGAAAGCGACAACCAGGTGATATTAAATGAATATCTGGCCGGTTTAATTTCGCAAAGCAGTTTTGAAGGAGAAGCACGACTATGGCCAAATTATAAAACTGATTACAAACCGCTTGTTGAGTTCGCCAAAACAAACAACCTGACATTTGTGGCTTCCAATGTTCCGCGCAGATATGCTTCACTTGTTAATTCAAAGGGATTCGAGGGTCTTGAGGAACTTTCTGAAGAAGCAAAAACCTTTATTCCGCCACTCCCAATAAAATATGATCCCGAGTTGAATTGCTACAAAAGTATGATGGAAATGGAAGGAATGGGACCACACATAACTCCAAATTTCCCCAAAGCACAGGCAATAAAGGATGCTACAATGGCTTATTTTATTCTTAAAAACTGGTCGGTTGGAAAAACGCTGATTCATTATCACGGTTCTTACCATTCCGAGAATTTTGAAAGTATTTATTGGTATTTGAAACAGGCAAACCCAGATTTAAAAATAGTTACAATTCATACCGTTTCGCAAAAAGATGTTTCTAAACTTGAAAAAGAAAACACCGGAAAAGCAGATTTTTCCATTTGTGTTGATGAGGATATGACAAAAACAAGGTAGTGTTTTTATCCATTCTTACCTGTCAAGCGGTTCCCAACCGCTAAAAGGGTAAGAAAAAATTTACCGTCTGTAAAAATTCATCTCATCCAAATACTCCCATGCTTTTTGTGGCATGAAATGGCGAATGTCTTTTCCATCTTTAATTGCACTTCGTATAAACGATGAAGAAATTTCCATTAATGGGGCATCTTTGGCAACTGTAATGTTTTTGAAGTCAGGAACTTTCGATAAATCAAACCCCGGTCGTGGATAAACAATTACACCGTAATTTTCTAAAATAATTTCACTGTTTTTCCATTTGTAAAAGTTCTCTAAATTATCCGATCCCATTAAAATAGAAAAACTGGTTTTGGGGTGACGCTCATTCAAATAGGCCAGTGTATCAATGGTGTAACTTGGTTTGGGTAAGTTGAATTCGATATTCGAAGCACGAAATCTATCGTCATTTTCTATCGCCCTGTTTACCAATTCCAACCGGTGATAGTCGGCCAATAAATTTTCTTTTTTCTTGAAAGGGTTTTGAGGTGAAACTACAAACCATAACTGGTCGATTTCGGTAAATTCAACCATATAATTGGCAATTGCCAAATGTCCAATGTGAATTGGATTGTACGAACCAAAATACAAGCCCACTTTTAAATTTATAGTTTTTGGGGAGAGAATATCTTCTATTAGATTACTCATGTTGTGAATTTAACGGGAAAATATCCAATATTGAATGTTCAATTATCAATTTTGGATTAAGAAATGACCAATTAAAAACAGATTTTCAAAGAAATAAGAAATGTCAATTCAAATTAACATTATCCAATTGAAGTTTCATTTTATATGTTTTTAATGAAATCAAATTTGAAGTTGAACATGCATACAATAGTGATTCATCTATCGTCCCAGCAATTATTATTCCTTTAACTTTTTTATCAGGAAATTTGTTTTTCAGTAAGCCTAAATACATTGATATTTGTCCAAAAACTTTGAAATCAGCAACACCTGACTTTAATTCAATTGCAAGTAAATCATCCGTTTCTTTGTGAGTCAATAGAACGTCAATCCTTTTTCCTTTTAGTGCAAACTCTATTCCTTCCTCATGTGTCCCAAAGATTTTATAATCAGGAAATAGGCTTTCAATATCCATGTAGAGTGATTTTTGAAGATCCTTTTCGTAAGTAAAAGATGATTCTATTATCTGTTCAATAGTATCAACATTTTCTAAATTATTTTTTTCCAAGTCATTATCTACAAAATCAGTGTCTAT
>JBBQPP010000286.1:0-5619 GCA_038217255.1 Bacteroidales bacterium
TCCCACTTATTTCAGGGTTGATGTCGAATTTATTAATTAGGGCAAAAACAGGTATTTTAAACGAATCAACCAATTCAGCTAACCTTGCTGCATCGTGCAATCCGGAAAGTGTTGGTTCAATGACCAACAACACTGCATCAGTTCCGGTAACCGAAGCAATTGCTGAACATCCAATACCAGGAGGACCATCGTTGATAATAAAATCGGCTGTTGTTTCAAGCGCAATTTCTCTTGCTTTTCGTCGTACTTCAGTAACCAATTTTCCCGAATTTTCTTCACCAGGTCCCATTTTTGCATGAACGAGGGTGCCAAAACGGGTTTCAGAAACATACCAAAAATTGTTATTGTTTTCAATCATGGTTATTGAGTCTGAAGGGCAAACCCGCTCACATAAGCGGCATCCCTCGCATTGAAAGTGATTTACTTCGAATTGGCCTGATGAATTAAGATGAATAGCATCAAACCTGCAATAATCCATACACAAACCACAATTGGTACAATCATCCAGATTGATTATGGCTTTGCTTCCACTATCGAATGTGTATGTTTCTTTAATATCGGGTTTGAAAATCAAATGCAAATCGGCTGCATCCACGTCGTTGTCGCAAAAAACCGCATTTTTGGCTACCGATGCTATTGCCGCAGTAATTGTTGTTTTACCAGCTCCTCCTTTCCCGCTTAAAATGGTAATTTCTTTCATTGTAATGATGTTTTTGCCTTCAGTTTTTCAGCGATTCTGAGGTAGGTAGATTCAATTTCCATTGGAATATTGTTGAGGATATTTCCCGATGCATAATCTGATGCATATTTTTTTGTGAAAGGAATTTTCCCGAGCAATTCAATGTTATTTTTTTTAAGAAAGTGATAGACATCGTCATTTCCCAATCCGGCCTTATTTACAATAACTCCAAATGGTTTGTGTAAATCTTTTAATAACTCTATGGTAATTTTCAGGTCGTGTAACCCAAATGGTGTTGGTTCGGTAACCAGAATTACATAATCGGCATTGGAAACAGTTTCCAAAACCGGGCAACTGGTTCCTGGAGGTGCATCGTAAATTATCATCGCTGATGAATGTTCTGTATATTTTTTCACTTGTTTAATCAGCGAGGTTTGCATTGCTGAACCCACCTTAAGCCGCCCTTCAGTTAACCCTTCTCCAATACCTGTATCGAAATGAGTGATAACTCCAAGCGGATTTTCATGTTCTGTGATGGCACCTAAGTTACATGCAACCATACAGGCTCCGCAAGAGTGGCATAAATCGTTGTTAACTTCGGCAAAACCGAGGCTTTTTACAATCGAAATAGCATTGAATTCGCACCAATCCGCACATTTGCGGCAGAAAGTACATTTTGCCGTATCTATTTCAGGAATGTTTTGAAATATCTGTTTTTCTTCAGTTTTTTGAGCTTTGGGAAAAAAAATAGCATCGTTTGGTTCTTCAACATCGCAATCAACCAAATGAACTCCGGAATCGTGCAAACGGTTTAAAAAATAGAATAAATTAACCGAAACGGTGGTTTTTCCTGTTCCTCCTTTTCCGCTGGCAATCGCAATTTTCATAACAATAATTATTTAAACACCCATCAAAGCATTCAATGAATATTAGTGATGAGGGTTAAGATTTCAACGTTTTTATTAACGAGTTTTAATGGTCGCAGTAATTGGCATTGAATTCGATGGTATTGTTTAAAAATCCGTTTGTAATCTCAACTGCAGAAAGTTGAGGAGCACCAACAAAAACATTTACTTTGTTGTGATTGAAAATCTGAATGGCTTTTTGTCCCATGCCACCTGCAAGAATATCGGTGGCTCCAATTTCAGCCAGCCATTTAGGCAGAACACCTGGTTCGTGGGGTGGTGGGACAACTTTTTCTTGTGATATGATTTTATTCCCTTCCACTGTAATTATTTCGAAAAATTTACAATGACCAAAGTGTCCGTCTAAAATTCCATTTGCGTCAACCGGAACAGCAATTTTTTTATTCATACATTTATTTTTTTATTGTACTTTTCCTTGTCTTCCCCAACCAAATCCCCGACCGCCGCCTCTTGGCCCAACTTCGGTTTCCGCGTCTGTCCTGTTTCGCCATCCTCTGCCCATTCCACGTGCGGGCATTTGTCCTTCTGTTGCATTTCCTTTGCAATTCCCTTGTTTTCTTCCGGTTCTGGAACCTTGTCCCATTGGCCCGGTTTTGTCTAATCCTGGCATTTTGTTTAATTTTTGTTTTCTAACTTGTTTATTATACTGTCGATAGTAATATTTTCTTCGTCCAAAATTACCATCTGAATTTTCAACTTTTCAAGCAATGTTTTTGCTTTTGGTCCAAAATCACCTGAAATCACCTGATCGACACCCATTTCTGCAATTGTTTCACTAGTTTTTGTTCCCGCGCCACCCAACGAGTCTTTGTGTTCGTTTTCAATGAACTTGATATTTTTTGATTCATTATCGTAAATACAAAACCACGCCGTTCTTCCAAAACGAAGATCGAATTTCGATTCAAGGTTATTTCCTGTAGATGTTATTGCTAATTTCATTGAATAATTTGATTTTATGTTTGTAATATCCGTTGCAAAAATACAAATTTATTTTCTTTTTGTCAAATATTAAATGAACAAAAGATTAAATAAATATATTTTTATAAATCAGGCTATGTTTTTTAAATATCAGTAATACAAACTATTATATTTATTTTCGGCTGTTTTTCTGAGTGTTAAAAAAAAGACTTTTATTTAACATTATTTAGCAATTGATTTTGCTACATTCATAAAAAGGAAAAAATTGCATCGGAAAGATTGATTTT
The DNA here is from genome assembly GCA_038217255.1 of Bacteroidales bacterium. Lineage (GTDB taxonomy): Bacteria > Bacteroidota > Bacteroidia > Bacteroidales > Prolixibacteraceae > Draconibacterium. The sequence goes on from JBBQPP010000286.1 coordinate 2,811, forward strand.
GAGAACAGAAATTTACTTTGATATTAATAATGAACTGCAAGTGCTTGTGATTAGCTATTGAAATATGCGATGAATAACTATCTTTGCAAATCTTTTTTCTAAATGAATAATAACATGATACAAATAACACTTCCTGATAACAGTGTTAGGGAATATGAAGGGCCGGTAAACGGCTACGAAATTGCAAAATCAATTTCAAATAGTTTGGCGAAAGATGTCTTGTCGATTTCAGTTAATGGTGAAGTATGGGATTTGTCGAGGAAGATAAATTCTAATGCTACAATAAAACTGCATACCTGGGATAGCAAGGAAGGGAAAGAAACTTTCTGGCATTCATCGGCGCATTTAATGGCCGAAGCCATTGAGTTTTATTACCCCGGAACCAAATTTGGAATTGGCCCAACCGTTGATACGGGTTTTTATTATGATATAGATTTACCAAACGGAGAATCGCTTTCAGATAAGGATTTGCAGAAAATTGAGCAAAAAATGCTCGAACTTGCACGCCAGAAAAATGAAATTGTCCGATCAGATATTTCAAAGGCAGATGCTTTAAAAATGTTTACTGTCAAAAATGATATACTTAAATTGGAATTGATCAGTGAATTGGAAGACGGCACAATTACGCTTTACAACCAGGGAAATTTTACCGATTTGTGCCGGGGACCTCACTTGCCTAATACTCAGTATATTAAAGCTATTAAATTGACTTCAATTGCAGGCGCATATTGGCGTGGTAACGAAAAGAACAAAATGCTTACCCGTGTTTACGGCGTTACTTTTCCAAAGCAAAAAATGCTCGAAGAGTATTTGGTAATGATTGAAGAGGCCAAGAAACGTGACCACAGGAAAATTGGAAAGGAAATGGAACTTTTTGCATTTTCTGAGGCAGTTGGACAGGGACTTCCGTTGTGGTTGCCAAAAGGTACTCAACTAAGAATGCAACTGGAAGATTTCCTGAAAAAAGTTCAGAAAAAATATGGTTATGAGCAGGTTATGACCCCTCATATTGGCGACGTTAATCTATACAAAACTTCGGGCCATTACGAAAAATATGGAAAGGATTCCTTTCAGCCTATTTTAACTCCTGTTGAGGGCGAAGCGTATTTGCTGAAACCGATGAACTGTCCGCACCATTGCGAAATTTATAAATTAAAGCCAAGGTCATACAAAGATTTACCAATTCGGATGGCAGAATTTGGTACAGTTTACCGTTACGAAATGAGCGGTGAATTGCACGGATTGACCCGTGTTCGAAGCTTTACTCAGGATGATGCACACCTTTTCTGCCGGCCAGACCAGTTAAAAGATGAATTCAAAAAAGTGATCGATATTGTTTTTATCATTTTCAAAGCATTGAGTTTTGAAAATTATACGGCTCAAATTTCGTTGCGCGACCCCAATAAACCTGAAAAATATATTGGAACGCCTGAAAACTGGGACAAAGCCGAGCTTGCTATTATTGAGGCTTGTGATGAAAAAGGATTGGAAACAGTAACAGTATTGGGCGAGGCTGCTTTTTACGGTCCGAAACTCGATTTCATGATAAAAGATGCGCTGGGAAGAAGTTGGCAGCTGGGGACAATCCAGGTTGACTACAATCTTCCGGAACGTTTTAAACTTGAATATATTGGCGCTGATGACAACCGCCACCGACCTGTGATGATCCACCGGGCGCCTTTTGGATCGATGGAACGTTTTGTTGCAGTTTTAATTGAACATACCGCCGGAAAATTCCCATTGTGGCTAACTCCGGAGCAGGCTGTCGTTTTACCAATAAGTGAAAAGTATAATGATTATGCAAAAAAAGTTTCAGATTTTCTAAATAATTCCGATATTCGCACCGTCGTTGACGACCGTAATGAAAAGATTGGTAGGAAGATACGCGACAACGAATTAAAAAGGACACCTTATTTGTTGATTGTTGGCGAAAATGAAGCCGAAAAAGAAACAGTTTCGGTACGTCGGCAGGGAGATGGAGACAAAGGTGTAATGAAAACCAGCGAATTCGCTGATTTTGTTTTAAAAGAAGTAAGAGAACAGCTTTCAGGATTGTATAACTAATATAGGAGGAATTTAAAATAGCAATTAAAAATCGAGGACCAAGAAATTACCAACCCAGAGCAGAGTTGGAACCTCAACACCGGTTAAATCATAAAATCAGAGTACCACAGGTAAGGTTAGTAGGCGACAATATTCCGGAACCAGGAATTTTTGTTCTGCGTGATGCCTTAAAACTTGCAGAAGAGTTGGAATTGGATTTGGTGGAAATTTCGCCAAAAGCCGAACCACCGGTTTGCAAAATTACCAATTACTCTAAGTTTCTTTATCAGCAGAAAAAGAAACAAAAAGAGATGAAAGCCAAAACCGTAAAAGTGATTGTAAAAGAGATCCGGTTTGGTCCGCAAACAGATGAACACGACTTTAATTTTAAACTCCGCCATGCAGAAAAATTCCTGAAAGATGGGGCCAAAGTAAAAGCATTTGTATTTTTTAAGGGGCGTTCGATCCTCTTTAAGGAGCAAGGCGAAATTTTACTTTTAAAACTGGCTACAGGGCTTGAAGAAATTGGTGTCGTTGAGCAATTACCAAAACTCGAGGGCAAACGAATGACAATGTATATTTCACCAAAAAAGAAATAATAATGTTCTTTGATAACATTTAAATCAGTAGGATTATGCCAAAAATGAAGACAAATTCCGGAGCTAAAAAACGCTTTAGAATTACCGGAAGTGGAAAAATTAAAAGGAAACATGCCTACAAAAGCCACATTTTGACTAAAAAAAGTACAAAACGTAAACGTAACTTA
>JBBQPP010000287.1:0-5599 GCA_038217255.1 Bacteroidales bacterium
AACTTCTACCAAAACCTTGAAGAAAAATCGGCGCTTTTAGAAAAAGGATTGAGTAATAACCTGAAAGAACTCGGTTTTAAAGGTGTAATCAACCGCGTTGGTTCAATGTTTACCTTGTTTTTTACACAGGAAGAAAGTGTAAATTCGTTTACCGATGTTACAAAATGCGATACAAATTTATTCTCATCGTACTTCAAACTTTCCCTCGACAGCGGAATTTACCTTGCGCCATCTCAATATGAGGCTGGTTTTGTTTCGGGTGCACACTCAAACGATGACATTGAAAAAACGGTAAAAGCCAGTTATATGGTGTTAAAACAGTTGAAAAAATAATTTATCACGAACGACTTTCGGAAAAACAATAATATGACAGAATCAATTTTATTACAGACATTAAAAGGAAAAGCAACACCTCGCCCACCCTTTTGGTTTATGCGGCAGGCGGGGCGTGTTTTGCCTTCTTACCTAAAAATAAAAGAAGATTACACTTTTTGGCAGATGATGCAAAACCCAAAAGTTGCTGCTGAAGTCACACTTTTACCGGTTTACGATTTGGGTGTTGATGCTGCCATTTTATTCAGTGATATTCTTGTAATTCCTTATGCACTGGGAATGGGACTTGATTTTACCAATGCCGGGCCAGTCTTTGAGAAACCACTTTTTGAACGCAGCAATCCGCTTGCCGGATTAAACCCCGACCCATCGAAACTCAACTACATTTACGATGTTGTTGACGAAATCATAAAAACCCGTCCTGCAAATACACCGCTCATTGGTTTTTGCGGCGCACCTCTCACGGTTCTTTTGTTTATGTTGCAAGGTTTGGGACGAAAAGGTGATTTCCCCGATGCCATCAAATTCATTTATCAGAATAAAAAAATTACACAAAAACTAATTGAAGAACTTACAAATCTGTCTATTGTATATGCTGAAGAACAAATCAATCATGGAGTAGAAGTTTTTCAATTATTCGATACACATGCAGGTTTGATTCCTTTCGATTTATACGAAGAACTTTTTATGCCTTCGGTGAAAAAAATGGCTGCTGCGGTTCGCGCCAAAGGTGTTCCGTTTATTTTCTTTCCAAAAGGACTGGCAACGGGAATTAAAAATATTACCCCTGAAGATTGCGATTTTTTGAGTATCGACTGGCAAACTTCCTTACAAACAGCCCGTGAACTGGTTCATCCAGAAATTGGGTTACAGGGAAATGTTGATCCGCGACTTTTATTTGCAAGTCAGGATGAAATCGAAAAAACATTGAATCAACTCATCGATTTTGGCAGTAAAAACCAAAACTGGATATTTAATCTCGGTCACGGATTTATACCCGGACTGCCATACGAAAATGCCAAATTTCTTGCCGACTGGGTGAAAACTACCAACTGGAAAAGAAACATTTAATTCATTAAAACAGAAAACACGATGATTGCCAACGATTTATTACAGAAATACAACAACCCGGTTCCACGGTACACAAGTTATCCGCCTGCCAATTTTTTTACTGAAGAATTCACACAGGCCGAATTCCAAAAGGCTTTAACCGAATCAAATCAACATTCGCCTCAAAATATTTCGTTCTATTTTCACATTCCTTTTTGCCTTCGAATGTGCTATTTCTGCGGCTGCAATTCATACGGAATCAAAAACGACCATATTATTCACGATTATATTCAGGCCTTAAAAACCGAAATAAAAACGATGGTCAGCCATTTGGATACAAGCCGCCCGATTTCGCAAATCCATTATGGCGGTGGAACTCCAAACGCAATTCCCGTGGAATATTTGCAGGAAATTAACGAAATTCTGTTTTCTACGTTTTCAACCATCGAAAAACCCGAAATTGCCATTGAGTGCAACCCGGCTTACCTCACTCTTGAGCAAATGGACGGGCTGAAAAAAGCAGGATTTAAGCGGTTTAGCCTGGGTATTCAGGATTTCGACCCTGAAGTTCTCAAAACCGTTAACCGCGAAGAACCGGGAATGCCGGTAAATGAAATAATTGCCTATTTAAAAGATGGAGATCCGGAAGTGGCCGTCAACCTCGATTTTATTTACGGCTTGCCAAAACAAAACGCAAAAAGTTTTGTAAAGGCAATCGAAAAAGCCATCGAATTGCGGCCCGACCGGATGGTTACTTTTTCGTATGCACATGTACCGTGGGTAAGTAAAATTCAAAAGAAACTTGAAAAGCACGGACTTCCGGAAAGCGATGAAAAAATGAAAATGTTTGAAAACGCTTTCGACCTTCTATTGAAAAGTGGTTATAACGCCATCGGTTTCGACCATTTTGCACTTGAAAACGATGAACTGACACAAGCATACCGGAACAAGGAACTGCACCGGAATTTTCAGGGATACTGCACGCGTCGCACAACTGGTCAGGTTTATGCGCTGGGAGTTACGGCAATCAGCCAGTTGAACACGGTTTACGCGCAAAATACAAAGTCGATTGACGAGTATATTAAATTGGCCGGAAATGGTGAAATTCCAACAATAAAAGGTTACAAACTAAATGACGATCAGATAATCATCCGCGATGTAATTACCGAGCTGATGTGCAACGAACAGGTGGTTTGGGATGAAATTGGGAGCCGCTTTGGAAAGTCAGGTTTGGAAATCAAAGACACGATAAAATACGATTTACCGAAATTAAAGGAATTCGAAGCCGATGGGATTGTCCAGGTTTCGGATGAAAAAATTACAGTTTCGGGAGAGGGTTTAATTTTTATCAGAAATGTTGCAGCGTCTTTTGATCCGTTATTAACTTCAACCACAAAAACTTTTTCAAAATCAGTTTAAAATGAATTCATCCATTGAAAAAGATATAGTAATTATTGGAGCCGGATTAACCGGATTGACTCTTGCTTTCTACCTGAAAAAACAGGGAAAAGACGTGCTGATTATTGAAAAATCATCAAAAACCGGAGGAGTTATCCAAACCGTAAAAGATGATGCTTTTGTGTATGAAACCGGACCAAATACAGGTGTTGTTGGCAATCCGGAGGTAGCTGAATTGTTTGAGGATTTGGATGGACTTTGCACATTCGAAGCAGCTGATCCAAGTGCAAAACGACGTTTAATATGGAAAAATGGAAAATGGCGTGCTTTGCCTTCAGGATTTTGGTCGGCTGTTACAACTCCACTTTTTACTTTGAAAGACAAATTTAAAGTTTTGGGCGAACCGTTTCGGAAAAAAGGCACAAATCCTGAAGAAAATCTTGCCGAACTGGTAAAACGCCGCCTTGGTGTCAGTTTTTTAAATTACGCCATCGACCCATTTATTTCCGGGATTTATGCCGGCGACCCAAAATACCTGATCCCAAAATACGCACTTCCAAAACTGTATGCTTTGGAACAAAACTACGGCAGTTTTATCAAAGGTTCGATGAAAAAGGCGAAGGAGAACAAAAAAAACCCACGCCTTCAGAAAGCAACAAAAGAAGTTTTTTCGGCCAAAGGTGGATTAAGTAACCTAATTAAGGCATTAACTGAAAAAACAGGATTAGAAAATATTTTACTGAAAGCTAAAAATACAACGGTTTCACCGGTAGAAAATGGCTTTGAAATTCAAACAGAAATTAATAATGAACCCGTTCAAATTAGGGCAAAAAAAGTCATAACAACCTCAGGAGCAAACGAATTGATGAATTTGCTGCCCTTTCTAACAGAACAGGAAAAAGTGCCTTTTGAAGAGCTGAAATACGCATCGGTGGTGCAGGCCATTGTTGGTTACAGATCTTGGAAAGGTATTGATTTGAAAGCTTTTGGAGGTTTGGTACCTACCATTGAAAATAGAAATATACTTGGTGCTTTGTTTACTTCATCGTTTTTTACCGGTCGTGCTCCCAGAAACGGTGCACTGATTTCGGTTTTTATGGGTGGTACAAAACGGCCTGAAATTTTTGAAATGGATGATGAAGATATCGAAACCCTTATTTCACGTGATTTATGCGAAATGATGGGAATGCCAATTTTCAGGCCTGATTTATTTGAAATTTACCGTTACAAATATGCCATTCCACAATATGGTTTAAGTTCGGCCAAACGGTTTGAAACCATCAATCAATTGCAGGATAAATACGCAGGATTGATTCTGGCAGGGAATATCAGAAACGGAATTGGAATGGCCGACAGGATTAAGCAAGCCCGCGATATAGCTGAAGAACTGAATTAAAATTTAGCTTTTCAGAATTGGACGAACTGCTTTAAATCCGAAAAATTGTAACCTACAATGAAAAAAATCGCCAAAATAGCTGAAAATTATGCCGGACTTCAATCGGAAATTTGCCGGATTCTTGAAACAGCTGACGGAAAAGCGAAATTTGAACCCCATCCATGGGAAAAGGAAATTGGTACCGGTATAACCTGTGTTTTGCAAAACGGGGCGATCATAGAAAAAGGGGCTGTCAATTTTTCCTTTGTGAAAGGGAAATTTTCGGCACACATGGAGAAAATACTGGGCGAAAAAGCTGATGAGTATTCTGCAACCGGAATTTCGTCGATACTTCATCCCGTAAATCCGTGGATGCCCATTATACACATGAATGTGAGGTATTTTGCGCTCGATAACGGCATTTCATGGTTTGGCGGAGGAATCGATTTAACGCCGCATATAATTCTTCCTGAAGATGCCGCTTCCTTTCACCAAACATTAAAAGAAGTTTGCGACAGGTTTGATGCCAATTTTTATAATGATTATAAAAAGTGGGCCGATAATTACTATTTTCTTCCTCATCGCAATGAAACCCGCGGTGTTGGCGGAATTTTCTTCGACCGGCTTAAATCCGGTGAAAACCATAGTTTTGATACACTTTTTGGGTTTACCTGCGAACTTGCCAAAACTTATCCAAAAATCTATTCCCGTTTTATGGAAAAATATGGGGAGAAACCGTTTACCGAACGTGAGAAAAAATGGCAAAACCTGCGGAGGGGAAGATATGTGGAATTTAACCTGATTCACGACCGCGGCACAAAATTCGGTTTGGAGTCGGATGGAAATACAGAATCGATTTTACTGAGCCTTCCTGCAAATGCTTCGTGGGAATATAACTATATTCCTGAACCCGCTGGGTTTGAAGAGGCAACGTTGAAACAACTGAAAAAAGGAGTTGACTGGCTTAATATAAATCAATAATTGAACGAATTTCTCTGTTTTGTGTTTTACATTCAACGCAAATATTGAAACAAAAAAAATGAGTCAAAAAACAGCTGTAATTTTAGCCAATGTTGGAACGCCGGATGAACCAACCGTTAGCGCGGTTAGAAGATACCTTTTCCAGTTTTTGAACGACAGGCGGGTAATTGATTTGCCATGGTTGCTTCAAAAATTCCTTGTAAACGTCATTATCGTACCGTTCAGAGCGCCAAAATCAACGAAATTATATCAAATGCTGTGGACCGAAAAAGGCTCACCGTTAAAGTATATTTCAAACGAAAGCAAAGAAAAACTGCAGGAAACGCTGGGCGAAAACTACGAAGTTTTTGTTGGGATGCGTTATCAAAATCCATCTTTAAAAGCTGTTTTACAAACCATTAAAGAAAAACGTTTCGACAAAATTGTGATATTGCCAATGTTTCCTCAATACGCCTCGTCAAC
>JBBQPP010000288.1:0-5590 GCA_038217255.1 Bacteroidales bacterium
ACAGAAAGGAAGCGGTGGCAAAATTCAATAAATTGATGAAATATTCAAACCACCTTGGTCTTTTTAGCGAAGATTTGGATTTCACAACAAAGCGGATGCTCGGAAATTTCCCACAGGCATACTCACACCTGGCGCTAATTGAAACGGCAATTAATATTTCCAACGGCGAAGTAACCGAAGAAGAGGAAATCAGGGATAATATACATTGAGCTACCTACTTTTGTTGTCTCCCGAAACCAAGCCGGGTGATAACTAATCTAAAATGAAAGTAACGACAAAGTGGAAATAAACGCAGGTTATTATACAAGACGTTGTGCGTCATACTGAACCGTCCTAAAATATGTCTACACTAAAAAAGTAGATATGTAACCTATAAAAAATTGAATTATGTTACAAGCAAATCTAAATGACTACAAATTCAGCTATGTTGAAAATGGAAATGGTGAAAATCTTGTACTTGTTCACGGTTCTGCAAGCGATTACCGAACCTGGGACAACCAGTTGCAAAATTTTGGAAAGTTTTATCATACTATCGCCTACAGCAGAAGGTACCATTGGCCAAACAAACAAATACTTGATGGTGAAGATTATTCTATGGCAAAACACGTGGAGGATTTGGATGAATTCCTCAAATTAATTGACAACAAGCCAGTACATTTAGTTGGACATTCTTATGGAGCTTTTATTTGTCTTCTACTGGCAATGAGAAATTCCAAATTAATAAGAACACTTACCTTGGCAGAACCCCCTGCAATTACTTTATACGTTAGTAATTTCCCTAAACCGACAGAAATCCTAAAATTATTGTTCACAAAGCCCAGGTTAGCAATGGCTATAGTTAAGTTTGGAGCAAAGGGTATTGCTCCAGCAACAAAGGCTTTAAAACAAAATGATTTAGATGAAGCATTAAACGTTTTCGGAAAAGCCACATTAGGAGTTCAGCCATATTTGAATTTAACTGAGGAAAGACGAAAACAGGCACAAACGAATCTCATAAAGGCAGAATTACTTGGTTCAGGATTCTTGCCATTAGATAAAGATAAAATCCGAAACATAAAGCTTCCTACTTTATTAATTTCAGGGCAGAACAGTCAAAGGTTATTTCAATATTTGCTTCATGAGATTAACAAACTAATTCCGAATTCAGAGCTTAAAGTAATTCCGAATGCTTCACATATTATGCACGAGGACAACGCATCATTTTATAATTCAACCGTCCTTTCGTTCCTAAAAAAATATGGAGAAACGTAAAAATGATTTTGAAGAATAAAAAGTACGAACGCACAACAATGTATAAAAATAGTAACCGAGACATTAGTAAATTCAAGGGTTGTAACCCGCTTCTAATTTCTTGTAACTTGACAGTAAAGTGCCACGCAGTCGTCTACTATTCTTTTGTTAATCGTTAGCAGTCAATATGATACGACATTGCAAATAATTTAATTATATTGTTTACAAGCTTAAAATCATTAAAAACAATAATAAACGTTACTTCGGGTCTTGCATTTGTACAGCTTTCAAAGGTTCCGGTTTATTGTGCGACAAAAGCGTTTTTTCATTCATTTACACTTTCCCTGAGACATCTGCTAAAATCAAAAAATATAGAGGTTATTGAAATGATACCACCAGCATTAAATACTGATCTTGGTGGAAAAGGTTTACATGATGGGCAACCAGCCGTAAGTGATTTTGTGGACGCCGTTTTTCAACAAATGGAAGAGGGTAAAATAGAACTCACTTTTGGTTTTAGTGAAGTAATGGCAAAAGCAACACCAGACATTATCAAAGCAACATTCGGCAGAATGAACCCAAAATCTGACAAAAAACAACGGACCGCAAGCAATGTATAAGATTATAGTTATGATTGCAGTAAATTCAATGGTTGCAGCCCACTTCAACTTTTTTATAACCTGACAGAAAAAAAGCCGCAATTGGCTACTATTCTAATACTGTTGTAAAAGAGAGTATCAAAATTATTCAACTTATGGGTATAAATAAAGAAGCTATTTTTTGAAACAAACAGTTGGTACAACATTACATGGCACCACTTTTAATTAATTTTTACCATCATCAAAAACCTACTGGGGGGTACTTCAAAGGTTCAGCGTTGAGGTTTGAAAGTATTAACTTGAGGTTTGGAACCTGAAATCAGAGGCCAATTGCGTGATAAACGAATTTAAAAAGTAACTGAATAGAGCCCTTTTTTTGATTTCTGAAAAAATAATGTTGGCTAAGTTGTTCTCAAATAAAATAAGCCTCTATATTTGCATTGGACAATATCAGGAATACATTTGGACGTAAACCTAATTAAGTAATTTTTGGCCTCAAAAAAAATAAAGCTAAGTTTTGGCTTGTGACACTGTCGTTAATTGCGATAGAATAAAATACATGTTCCGAAACATGCACGCCATTACCATAACTTTGAACAGGGAAATGGAATTGAAAAATGTAAAAATATAACATTCATAAACCAGAAAATAACGGATTTTCCTTAAACAGCAATAATTACATAATTGTCATTAAATATTGGGATTAATTAACCCAAACCAATCGACACTAAATGAAAACAAATCATCAAATAATTGACCTTTTTCCAATACCAACTTTCTTAATTGACAGCAATAATTTTGAAATTGTTTACTGCAATAATAAAGGTTTGATTTTAATTCAATTAAATGAGCAATCAATAAAAAAATGTAAAATCAATGATTTTATCGACAAAAAATTTCTGGAAGTTGGCGAATTCGAAAATTGTAGTTTCAAAATAAATGCCCAAACTTTTACGACAGGAAATCTTACTGTTCAAACCCTGGAAAAGGAATATTTTATTGTTTCATTTTGGAGTGACAGGAAAGTGGGACAAGACGTTGATAATGTACCTGAAACTGTTGGATTAAATGGTGATTTTCGGTTTAGCAAAGTTCTGATTGACTTGTCAACGGATAGTATTTTTATCATTCAGAATGGTTTAATTCAGTATGCCAACCCGAATTTATTAAAAGTTTCGGGGTATAAATTGTCAGAGCTTGTTGGATTAAAATTTACAGAATTTGTTTCTCCGGATGAGTTGGAAAAGGTTTATTCGATTTTCACGGAAAGGGAAAAGGGGGAAAATTCACAAACAAAATATGAATCCAATGTAAAACTATGTAATGGTAAATTTATTGATGTTGAAGCTTCGTTTGTGGATATATTTTTTGAAGGGAAACCAGCATTCCAGGTAACTTTAAGGGATATTACAAAACAAAAAATAGCTGAAAAAAAGTATCGGAATATAATTGATTTTGCTCCCATTGGTTTTTATCAAACTTCAAGAGACGGGGATTTTATGTTTGCCAATAGTGAAATGGCACGCATTTTAGGTTTTGAGAAAAACGAGGAATTAATTTCAAAGAACATTTCAGCGTTTTACTATTCCAATGAAGAAAGAGAAATTTTAATTGAAAAGTTCGACACAACACTGTTGCCAGAGATTAAAAATGTGGAAGTAAAACTCAGAAAAAAGGATGGAAGTCCAATCTGGGTTTTGATGACCGTCCGCGCAATAAAAGATGAGAATCAAAAAACCTTAAGTTACGATGGATTTATCATTGATATTTCCAACCGTAAAAAGAAAGAAAGCATACAAAAACTGTTGCTCAATCTTTCAAAAAAATCATTTCTGAATATTGGCTTAGCAGAATATCTTGAATTAATTCACAGCGAGTTAAAACATATAATGCGGGCTGACAATTTTTATGTAGCGCTGTATGACAAAAATACCGATAAATATAAATTCCCGTACCACGTTGATTTGTTTGATGATTACGATAATGGCACATCTTTGCATTTGCACAACACATTAACCAATTTTGTCAGAGAATCGAAACAAGGTTTGTTTGTAACAGAAAAGGCGGAGAAAGAATTACAAAAAAAGTATCAGATAAATTTAGTGGGTGAACCTTCGCCTGTTTGGTTAGGAGTGCCAATCATTGATTCTTCAAATGGCGAAGCAATTGGAGTCCTTGCACTTCAGGATTATAAAGATGAAAAAGCTTATAATGAAGAAGACTTGCAAACGCTTCAAATAATTGCCAGCAACGCCGGTTTATTAATTGAAAGGATAAAAAACCAGGAAAAACTTAATTTGGCAAAAATTGTTGCCGAAGAAAGTGAAAAAAGATATAAATCACTTTTCTACGACAACAAATCGGTAATGATTATTGTGGATCCTAAAACCGGTTATATTGTTGATGCCAACAAATCGGCATGTGATTATTATGGTTATTCCTATGAGCAGATAAGAACGCTTAAAATTCAACAAATCAATACGCTTCCGGAAGAAGAAATTAAAGTTGAAATGCAAAAATCGCTAAATGAAATAAAACAACATTTCCATTTTAAACACAAACTTGCCAATGGTAAAATAAAGGATGTAGAGGTTTACAGTGGAAAAATAAGTGTATCAGGAAATGATTTGCACTATTCTATTGTTCACGATGTCAGCGAGCGTAAACAGGCCGAGGATAAAGTATTGAAATTAACAACCTCGATTGAGCAAAGCCCGATAAGTATAGTTATTACCGATTTAAAGGGTAATATTGAATATGTAAATCCATATTTTTCAGAACTAAGCGGATATGATTATAAAGAACTTATAGGTAACAACCCAAATATTTTAAATTCAGGTATTCAAAGCAAAGCAGCTTACAAACTGCTGTGGGATGCAATATTGGCAGGAAACAGATGGGAAGGCGAAATGTGCAATAAAAAGAAAAATGGAGAAATATTTTGGGAACATGCAATTATTTCGCCCATAAAAAACAACAATGACGAAATAACGCATTTTGTTGGCATTAAAGAAGATATTACGGAAAGAAAAAGGATGATTGAAGAGCTAATTCATGCTAAAGAAAAAGCCGAAGAAAGCGACCGATTAAAAACAGCATTTCTGACCAATATGAGCCACGAAATCAGAACACCCATGAACGGAATTATTGGATTTACAAACTTGCTTTTGGAGCCTGATTTAGATGACGACGCCAAGGAAGAATATATCCAGATTATTCATCAAAGTGGGCAACGCATGTTGAATACGGTAACCGATTTAGTTGAAATCTCAAAAATTGAAGCCGGTATTGTGGAAGTTAAAATATCACCTTTAAAATTAAACGAAAGTGTAAACAACCTAATCGACTTTTTCAAGCCATTAGCTCAAAAAAAGGGCTTGGCGCTTATTACTGAAAATAAACCTTCTTTAGCTAATCTCACCTTGTTTACAGATAAGGGAAAGTTTGAATCTATACTTACAAATCTTATTAAAAATGCTGTTAAATATACATTCAAAGGTAATATAACTGTTGCGTATAGTATTGTTGATGGGTTTGTTGAGTTTTGCATAAAAGACACTGGGATTGGAGTTCCCCAACATCGCACACAAGCAATTTTTAATCGTTTTGAACAAGCTGACATTGAAGACAAAAATGTTTATGAGGGTTCAGGTCTTGGTCTTGCCATTGCCAAATCGTATGTTGAAATGTTAGGCGGCAAAATTTGGGTTGAAACAGTTGAAGAAGAAGGTTCACAATTTTATTTTACTGTCCCATTTTCA
>JBBQPP010000289.1:0-5563 GCA_038217255.1 Bacteroidales bacterium
AATCGGCCAAAACATTGGGTTGCCCCGACAAATAAAGCAAAACCCCGGTAATACTTACCGCCAGAAAAACCCCAAGGTTTATATAAATTAACCTTGTTAAGGCAGAACCTTCTTTAAATGTGCGTTTTATGTCGTCAAATATATCCATCGCCTTTAAATTCCAAATCTCAAACAACAAATTTCAATTCATACTTTATCTCTTCATTCTCTATTAATATCAAGTCAAATCTAATAAAACCGCTTTGAATTTTTGTTCCAGTATTTAATCATAAAATACCCAAATAACATTCCGCCGAGGTGGGCAAAATGTGCAACGCTCCCTTGTATTCCTGTAACCCCGAAAAACAGTTCAATAGCCCCATAACCCATTACAAAATATTTTGCTTTAATTGGAACCGGGAAGAACAACAGCATCAGCTCCGTGTTTGGGAATAACATACCGAAACCAAGTAAAATGCCAAAAACAGCCCCAGAAGCGCCAACGGTTGGCGTATTTAGTAACATGTTTAATTTGCCCAACAGTGGGTCCGAGAAATTTTTCCCTTCAGCCCAAAGACCATATCCGGCTTCCTTTACATAAGCTACTTGGTCGGGAGATATTTGAGAAATCACATGTTTGTATTCAATAAAATTTGCCAGCGAATGCAGAACTGCTGCTCCGATACCGGTAACTAAATAAAAAATTAAAAACCGTTTTGGTCCCCAAACACTTTCGAGAACCCGCCCGAACATATACAGCGCGAACATATTAAAGAAAAGGTGTGTCAAGCCGCCATGCATAAACATGTGCGTGAAAATCTGGTGTAACCTGAATTTTTCGGATAAAGGGAAATAGAGCCCCAAATAGGTATATAAATCGATTCCCATTTGTTTAAAGCCAAAAGTGGCAAGCAACACGAGCGCATTTACGATTATCAGATTTTTTACAACCGGAGGTATTGAACTAAAATCAGGTCTGTAATTCATATATTAATATTTTTTTATCGGTCTAACAATAGCCAGACCAGTTTCTATTCGGCTGAATATAACGACATATTGTCATTTATTAAAACTTTTTTCGATATCGGTAACCGGAATTATTGTTAAAACCTTTTTCCCTTCGGGCGAAAAATTGGGTGTTGCACAGGCAAACAGATTGTCGATTAAATGATCGATTTCCTCCTGTTTCAAATCGGTTCCATATTCAAGAGACGATACTTTTGAAAGTGAAATTGCGATTTGTTCTTTTGCTTTCGAACGGGCATCGACGGGAGAATTTTTGTACTCTTCAAGCAATTTTTCAACAATTAATTCCGGGGATGAAACATCCAAAACTCCCGGAGTCCCGCTGATAATAAAAGTATTTTTCCCAAAATCGCGGATATCAAAACCAAGCGATAACAGTTCAGGCAGGATATTTTGAAGAATTGCGGCATCAGCCGGGTTCAGTTCAATGGTTTGCGGGAAAAGCATTTGTTGGCTGGCTACTGAATCGGATTTCAGAACTTCCATAAACCTTTCAAACAAAATCCGCTCGTGAGCACGTTTTTGGTCGATTACCATCAATCCCGACTTTACCGGAGTCAGAATATATTTTTGTTTTAATTGCAATGTTTTTTTGCCCGAAAACTGAACGGTCGACATCGAAAAAAGTACGTCATCATTTTCTGGTGCAATTTCAGGTTCGGATTTCAATTTCAATTGAGTTCCGGTATATAAATCTTCCCAGCGATCCAGATTTTTCTTTTCCGGTGGAGTCCTGCCAAAATTTCCCATTGAAACGCTTTTCCCGGTATCAAACGGATTGTAATCAGGATTTACACGAATTTCGGGAAATTGAATATTATCAAACGATCTTTGAGGGACAGGAATATCAATGTTCCCGCTTTGATCAAAATCGATGGAAGGTACAACATTGTGTTTTCCAAGTGATTCGCGCACCGCAGCATGAATAATCTGCCAGATATCGCGTTCATTTTCAAATTTTATTTCGGTTTTGGTGGGATGAACATTTATATCAATATTTGCTGGATCGATTTCGAGAAACAAAAAATAAGAAGGGAATGTGTCGGGCGGCAGCAACTGCTGATAGGCCTGCATAATTGCCTTGTGAAAATAGGGGTGCCGCATAAACCGTCCGTTTACAAAAAAGAACTGCTCGCCAATGGTTTTGCGGGCAAATTTGGGCTGACCAACAAATCCGTAAATATTTAAAATGCTTGTTTTTTCGTTTACCTGAACCAAACTTTGGTTTATCGATTTGCCAAACAAATCGACAATTCGTTTGCGGTGGTTGGTTTTTGGAAGTTCGTAAATAGGAGAATTGTTGTGAAAAAGTGAGATTTTAATCTCTGGGTTTGGGATTGCAATCCGCTGAATTTCCCAGATTATATGTTTTATTTCGGTTGTATTTCCTTTTAAAAATTTCCGCCGTGCAGGAACATTGAAAAAAAGGTTTTTAATCATAAAACTTGTTCCATTGTTTCCAGCAGTTGGCTCCTGAGTTTTTAATTCGGAACCGATAATGTGGATGAAAGTTCCAACTTCATCTTCCATTTTTTTAGTGCGGAGTTCCACATCGGCAATGGCGGCAATCGAAGCCAGCGCCTCGCCCCTGAAACCCATTGTGCGGATACAAAACAGATCGTTGGCAGAACTTATTTTTGATGTGGCGTGGCGTTCAAAAGCCATTCGTGCATCAGTGGGCGACATTCCACATCCGTTGTCAGTAATTTGGATAAGCGTTCGCCCTGCATCTTTAACATGAACGGTAATTTCACTGGCACCTGCATCCAATGCATTTTCAACCAACTCTTTCACAACCGATGCAGGCCGCTGAATAACTTCACCAGCTGCAATCTGATTGGCTACGGAATCTGGCAATAACTGAATTATATCACTCACTTGGATTAGACAAATAGATTTTGAGAATCAAGACTAAAACATAAAATCGGAATAAAAAAACAGGTAGAAAATGAGGGCCAAGATGATAAATAACCAAATCAACCTTTTGTTTTGCGCCCTGCGAGCGGGTTCCGATGATTTTGACTGCCAGGCATCCGGATTCCGGAATTGCCCTTTTACCCGCGGTCTAAAATTTTTTAAGTCCTTCTTATTCTCATCAACAATTCCCAATTCTTCTTTAATCCTGCGCTCCCTTTCATCGCGTTCTTCCTTGTCAGGGTCGTAAAAACGTGGTCTTATATGAAACTGTTTTGAGTTTGGCGTATGAAAAAATCCTCCTATCATAGCATAAATTGTTTTCTTTCAGCAAAGATACGGTTTATTCGACAAAAATATTCTCTGGTATTCATTCAGAAAAATAATTGGTTATAGAGATTTGTTCAGTATTTCGAATAATTGAGCGCTGTCAAGTTCCACAGGATTACCCTTCATACTGCTTGAATTTCGGGCTTTTTCAATTAATTCAGGAAATGATTCAGAAGTAAGATGAAAATCAGATAGTGAAGGAATTTTAAGTTTTTTTACCATTTCTTGTACCCAGATTACACCGTCTTCAGCAATTGCGGAATTATTTTGTGTTAGTATCCGGGCAACTTTATCGAATTTTAGCAACTGCGCTTCAAATTTCTTTTCCCTTAAAACGGCAATATTTACTTCCATAACAGCAGGGAGCAAACAAGCACAAACTGCGCCATGCGGAATGGGAAACATTCCTCCGAGCGGACCGGCAAAACCATGCACCGCCCCAAGTTTTACATTTGCAAGCGCCATTCCGCCAAGCATACTTGCCATTGACATATTTTCGCGGGCTTCCAGGTCATTGCCACTTATAAACGCACGTTCCAAAAATTTTGCGATCCGCGTCATCCCCTCCCTACAAACCATATCTATAAAAGGGTTCGACTGGCAGGAAACAAAAGTTTCGAGAAGGTGGGTAAGTGCATCAACACCAGTGCTTGCTGTAATATTGGGTGGCATTGTCAATGTCAGTTCCGGGTCGATTAACGCAATCGTTGGGAACATTAAATCGCTGCGAAGACTTACTTTTACGTTGTGATCAATTGATTTTATTACTGAATTTTTTGTGACTTCTGCACCGGTGCCAGCAGTAGTTGGAATTGCAATATACGGGAGTGGCGCTTCTTCCAGCTTCAAACCTTTTCCAATAACTTCAAGATAATCCGTTAGTACGCCAATGTTGGTTGCAAGTGCTGCAATTGCTTTGGCAGAATCAATAACGCTGCCACCGCCGACTCCTGCAATTACATTGCACCTGGTTTTTTTTGCCAGAGTTGTACCTTTTTCTATGTCGTGTGTCGTTGGCTCAGATTTGATACTGAATATCTCGAATGCTAAATCCAGTTCTTTAAGCTTTTCTGAAAGTTGAATTGCCAGTTTTTGATTTTTCCCTGAGACGATTAAAACCTTGCTTCCCATATTTTTAATCAACCTGGAAACTTTGTTAAACGAACCATTTGCGAAAATGATTTGTGTAGAAGTAGCAAATTGAAAATTTATTCCCATCCTTCGTCTTCAGGAAAAACATTGTAAAATTTGATGCCTGATCGAGGCTCTTCCATCATATTTGAAACAGCATCGCGCCATCGCATATAATGGTCGGTCAATTTGTGTTTTGCTGTATCTTCAAACGATTTGTAAACTTCAACAAGAACAAATTTTGAAAGGTCATCATGTTGCTGGATTACGTCAAACCGCACAATACCTGATTCGAGAATGCTGTCTTTCGCATTTTCAGTAGTCAGGATTTTAAACTCCTCAACAAAATTTACCTTTACATGAACAAAAACATGAACGATATACATAGTTTTCAAATTTAATTGATTCACAAAAAACCTTTTCAACACTCAAAACCAAACGCATTTTTCAATTTTGAAAATGCAATATTAGACAAAAAGTAAATACCAATTCCAATATTATACTTCTTCATTAAAATTTTGTTGAGAGGGGCAAAAAAAGGATTAATGGCTAAAGCATTGAACTTATATAATTTATATCGCCAAGCTAAAGCATGGCGCAAAATAATTCAAATATTTTTTGCACCAGTGTTTTAGCCCGGTGATCAATGTTTGGTTGAATTTCCGTTTAGCGTTTAATTCTTTGAGGATTGCTTAGCTGAATGCTGTATAATATTCAAAATGAATTAATAATGCGAATCAAGAGTTGATTTTTTTTAAACCCGAAGACCTGCCTGCCGGTAGGCAGGGTTGAGATTATTATAGAATTTGGTTCGAAAAACATTCTTAAACCACGAGGTGGTGGAATAATCCTATCATATCTTCGACATTTTATGAAAATCACATCATATTTTTCTATAATAATTCCATGCCTTCAGCATTAAAACCTACAATATTTCAACCCTTGATTTGCATTATTAACAGACTGTTATTGCTCAAATTGCTTTAAAAAAAACCCAATTTTATTAGAAAGTTCCTTTGCCGATTCTATCGTCAAATGGCTGCCATCGTAGGTTTTATAATTTGCAGGATTAAGGTCGATCCATTTTCCCGAAGCCTTTTCAAAACCTGCTTTTATTGCAGTTTCATCGAATAAACCCAAAGTATCCTCCAGCATTTGCATGGGTTGCGAAACGGGTGGGACA
>JBBQPP010000290.1:0-5551 GCA_038217255.1 Bacteroidales bacterium
ATTGAAATTTTCTCTGGAATAACCGACCAGTATATTTTTATCAGTTCCGCTTCTGCCTATGAAAAACCAATTTCGAAACTGCCAATTACAGAAGAAACACCGTTGATTAATCCATTTTGGCAATATTCACGGGATAAAGCAGCCTGCGAAAAAATTCTGATGGAGGCACACAAAACTCAAAATTTTCCGGTTACAATAGTTCGCCCATCTCATACTTACGATAATACGTTAATACCGAATGACTGGGGTTATACTATTCTTGACAGGATTAAAAAAGGAAAGAAGGTAATCATTCCCGGGGATGGAACTTCGCTTTGGGTTTTAACCCACAATACTGATTTTGCAACAGGTTTTGTGGGTTTGTTTGGTAAAAAGGAGGCGATTGGGGAAGCTTTCCATATTACATCCGATGAGTCATTAAACTGGAATCAGATTTATCAAATGATGGCGGATGAGCTGGGAGTTCAACTAAATGCAATTCATATTCCATCTGATTTTATTGCGAAATATAATCCTGAACATGGTGCCGGTCTTTTGGGCGATAAATCACATTCGGTAATTTTCGACAATTCGAAAATTAAGAAACTGGTACCTGAATTCAATTGTAAAATTTCTTTTTCAGAAGGAGTAAAAGAAATTATTTCATGGTATAAAAATAACCCCGACTGGCAGGTTGTGAATGAAGAAATCAATAAAAGTGTAGATGAGATTATTGACGCTTACGAAAGATAATTTTAGTCGTCACCCGAATTCAAGTCGGGTGACGACTAAACCAACTTACTTCAACCATTTATCCAACCAATTAAAGAAAACCCGCTGCCAGAGAATTCCGTTTTGCGGTTGCAAAACCCAGTGGTTTTCTTCCGGAAAATAAAGCATTTGTGCCGGAACACCTCTCAAAACCGCAGCGTTAAATGCAGCCATTCCCTGTTCCGACGGAACCCGATAATCTTTTTCGCCCTGAATAATTAAGATTGGCGTATCCCAGTTTTGAACGAAATTGTGGGGAGAAAATGAATACGACCTTTGAGCTGTTGCGTTTGTTTTATCCCAATATGCACCTCCGTAATCCCAGTTTACAAACCACATTTCTTCAGTGGTTGTGTACATGTGTTCAAAGTTAAAAATCCCGTCGTGGGCGATAAAAGCCTTAAATCTTTTTTCGTGGTTACCTGCCAGGTACATCACCGAAAAACCGCCATAACTTGCACCAACTGCGCCAAGTTTGTTTTTATCAACATAAGGTTCTTTTGAAACTTCATCGATTGCAGTTAATAAATCTTTGATATTCTGACCACCATAATCTTTTGAAATCTGTTCGTTCCACTCCTGTCCAAAGCCCGGCAACCCACGGCGGTTGGGCGCAACAATAATATAACCGTTAGCAGCCATCATCTGGAAATTCCAGCGATAAGACCAAAACTGGCTAACCGTTCCTTGTGGCCCACCCTGGTTATACAAAAGTGTCGGATATTTTTTCGAAGGGTCGAAATGCGGTGGATAAATTACCCACGTCTGCATTTGTTTTCCATCAGTAGTTTCAAGCCAGCGTTCTTCCACTTCCCCAAAAGTCAACTGATCGAGAATTCCTTTGTTAATTATTGTCAGGGCTTCATCTTTACCTGTTACCGGGTCAACCACGAATAATTCCGCAGGCTGTGACATAGAAACTTTTTGAGCAAGTATTTTTTCACCTGCCACCAAAACATTGCTATAATCGTGAATTCCATCAGTCAATCTTGCAAAGGAGTTATCTGTCATATCGAGCTTATAAATTTCTTCGGTGGCTTGAATATTACTGATGAAATAAATCAATTTTCCATCAGTACTCCAGTTTAACCCATTTGCATTTTGGTCGAAATGTTCAGAATAATCTTTCTTTTCGCCTGTTACTAAATCGGCCACAAACAGGCGGTTTTTATCAGCTTCATAACCATCGCGTTCCATGCTTTCCCAAGCCAATTTTTTTCCATCGGGCGAAAACACAGGGTTTTGGTCGTAACCCATCATACCCGAAGTGAAATTGATTGTTTGGCTTGTTTCAGTATTGTACAGATAAATATCGGAATTGGTAGAAATCGCATATTCCTTTCCAATTTTTTTCTTGCAAGTGTAAGCAATCGTCTTTCCATCGGGGCTCCATGCAATTTGTTCGTTACCGCCAAATGGTTTCATTGGAGAATCGAACTTTTCCCCTTCCATAATATCATTTCCTTCGCCAATTTTTCCTTTTTTGTAATCGGCCACAAAAATATGGTTGTAGGTATAATCATGCCATGAATCCCAGTGGCGGTACATAATATCATTTTCAAGACGTGCATTTGCTTTTGGCAAATCGGGAAATAAATCGTTTACACTTTCATCCAATTTCACACTTTTCAGGTAAAATATTTTGCTTTGGTCGGGTGAATAATTGAAACCCGAAATACCTCCTTCAATATTGGAGATTTGTGTGGCTTTTTTTCCGTTTGGGTTCATTTCCCACAACTGCACTGAGCCGGAAGCCGATGAAAGATAACCTATTTTTTTACCGTCTGGCCGCCAAGACACGTTAAATTCATTTTCCCCTGAATCGGTAAGATTTTTTGCTTCGCCACCCGAAACAGAAATAGAATAAATATCGCGGTATGATTTGTTTTCTTCTATATTATAATAGGTAACCGTGTATATAACCGTTTTGCCATCGGGAGAAACCTGCGCCTCGCCCAACCTGCCAAACGACCACAATACCTCGGGTGTCATAATGTCGGATGTCAATTGTGGAGTTTCAGGTACATAATTTTTTGAAGTTGAACTTGTTTCCCTTCTTGTGCAACTGAGCAAAAGTAAAACTGCCATTGATAAAATTGCTATTTTTTTCATTTGAATTGAATTGAAAGATTTAATCAGCGAAATAACAGAAATGAACTGAGACAACAAATGATTATTGTGTCTGTTTTTGTTGTCAATTTTAGTCGTCACCCGACGGGAAGTCGGGAGACGACCAATCTAAAACCCATAAAAAAAGGCGCCCACTGCGGACGCCCCTTCGAACAAAGCAACATTGAATTAATTGTTTTCATCGTATTTATAAACTCCATTATACTCGAATGGTTTGCCATCATAATCTGTGCTCGTAACCGTGAAACGCACCGTATCAAGCCCTGCAACCTGCAATGAATCAAGATGAAATGATACAAAAGCAGTGTAAGGAATATCTTCCAAATCGTCATTTTTGTTGTTCCTCAATTCCAATTGAAACGGTTGGCCTTCGGCGGTTAATTCGCCTGGTTGTTTCATTAAATTGATGAAATGGGTTTGGTTGCGCCCCCAGTATTTAAGCTGGAAATTCAATAAACCGTTGGCCATCCATGTGTCCTGAACAATTATCGGGTCATTTCCGATACTGTCTTTATTTGCTACAGTAATGTCAAGCACACCTTTAGTCAACACCTTTTTGGCCGAATTTATTTTCACATAATAGGCAGTAACTTCTCCTGCATCGTTTAATTTGTCATCAAGGATTGTAAAGTTCATCATTAACCTGTCGCCATCTTCAACTTTATGGCCATTTCCCGAATAATCATATTCATTCCATGGGACATAACCCCCAAATGCAACCGGGTACAGCACATCACCATCATCTAAAACAATCTTGTAGGTATCCGTATTTTCAACGACTCCAAACCCTACCCAAACATTGTCTAATGAATAACCATCATCATCATTCAAACATCCTGTAAAAATGAACAGGAATCCGATAATTAAACCAAAAAAAATCTTTTTCATTCTATTCTCCTTTTTTAATTGTTTTACTATACTAAGATTTGGATTGTTGCTTATTGGTTGCGTTGGAAAATATAAAAATTGATTTTTTTTACTGACAAATTTTCATATTGGTTTTTGGCACAATCGTTGTATATTAATTACATATCTAAATATTTATATATTTGCATTATGGAACAGGTATCAAGTTTATCAGAATTAAAATCGCTGAATCAATCGAACGAAAAGGTTTGGTTGTTGCTCTATAAAAAAGGTTCGGAGCAAAGTGATTGTGCATTTGATAATTTCAGCAAAATAGAAAGAAGCGAAAAGAGCGAAGTTCTTTGTTCGGCCAATGTTAATGAGGTTAGAGACATACATTCGGAATATAAAATCACGAGTGTTCCTTCGATGCTTTATTTCGAAAAAGAAATATTAAAAAACGTAATTAAAGGATGCCACAAACTCGAGCAGTTTAATGCCATTTTCGACAAATCGGCATTTGTTGCGGTAAGTTCAAGCAATGAAAAACCACGAAAAAATGTTGTGGTTTATACAACACCAACTTGTTCGTGGTGCACAACAATTAAAAGGCATTTGCAGGAAAACGGCATACAATATCGCGAAGTAAATGTTGCCGCCGACCAAAAAGCTGCCGAAGAAATGGTGCGTAAAAGCGGTCAACAAGGCGTTCCTCAAACCGAAATTAATGGGCAAATTATAGTAGGATTTGATAAAACAAGAATAAATTCGTTGTTGGGAATAAACTAACAACAAGTAAAGATGTTTTAGATTGAAAATAGAATTGAATACAAAAATGAAAAAGTTAATGAAAATGAAAAAGTTAGTATTTATCCTGGCAGTTGCAGTAATCTCGTTGCAAAGCTGCAATGCAGGCCAGGCAAAAAACAATGGCAACGAAAACAACTCAAAAGACACTCCAGCCGAAACTGTTTCTGCAAGTACTGCAGCAGAAGGTGGAACTGTGAAACTCAACAAAGCCAAATTTCTGGCAGAAGTTTGGGATTACGAAAACTCTCCAAAAGAGTGGAAATACAAAGGGACAAAACCTGCAATGATTGATTTTTATGCTGATTGGTGTGGTCCATGCAAAATTGCCTCGCCCATTTTGGAAGAACTTTCAGGCGAATATGCTGGCAAAATCACGATTTATAAAATCGACACACAGGTTGAACAAGAGTTGGCT
Source organism: Bacteroidales bacterium (assembly GCA_038217255.1). Taxonomy (GTDB): domain Bacteria; phylum Bacteroidota; class Bacteroidia; order Bacteroidales; family Prolixibacteraceae; genus Draconibacterium. Next base: position 4,952 of record JBBQPP010000290.1, read on the forward strand.
GGTGTATTTGGAATCAGTGGAATCCCTGCGTTTTTGTATATCCCGTTAGACGGAAAACCTTCAATGACTTCAGGGATTGCGCGCTCAAAAGAAGATACAAAAAAAATGTTCAAGGAAAATATTGATAATATGTTGTTGAGCGCTAATTAATTGAAATCTTTGATTGGAAGAAAGCTTAAAATCAGGCAGAACCCAATCATCATTATAAATGTTTAATTTAAAGAATTGTAAAAATGAAAGAATTACAGCCTATTAACCAAAATGTGCTGTTGGAATTGTCGGAAGACACAGCAGTGCAAAAAACCGCTTCGGGAATTATTATCCCCGACTCTGCAAAAGAGAAACATGAAATTGCAAAAGTAGTTGCAATCAGTAACATCGAAAATACAGAGATTGCGCCCGGCGACGAGGTTCTTTACAAACCTTACACAGGAACAGAAATCGATTTCAACGGTAAAAAATACCTGTTGTTGCCTTACACTGTAATCCTGTTGAATGTTGTAGAGACCGTATGAATTTATGCTGACGTTCTGAGTTTTTCACTTTCTGCCATAAACTTTAAAAAAATCGTCACGATATGCCGGGTGTTTAATTACTTCT
>JBBQPP010000291.1:0-5545 GCA_038217255.1 Bacteroidales bacterium
TCTTTTTATAAAATCAGAATACAAATTGCTGCGCGTTAATCTAAACGACATTCGGTTTATTGAAGGAATGAAGGAATATGTGCGGATTCATATTACCGGACAAAAACCAATTATGACCTTGTTAAGCATGAAATCGCTGGAAGAAAAATTGCCATCGGATAAGTTTATGCGAGTGCATCGTTCTTATATTGTTAATCTCGAAAAAGTAACAACCGTTGAACGTTTTACCATTGTTTTCGATGATAAACACCGTATTCCCATTTCCGATAATTACAAAGAAAAATTCCAGGCATTTTTGGATAAAAATTTTATGTAGTGAAATGATTCGTCAAAAAATTAGAAATTGAATTTATCTCAATCAAATTGTATTTAAAGAAAATCAATCCACTGCCTTTTTTTTGAGCTTTCAACAATAGCATCAATTACTTTCATATTATTTAAAGCATCACTCAACGGAGTTGGCACTTCGGTATTTAAAAGAATCGCTTTTGAAAACGCTTCACCCTGAAGCGTATATTGATCTGTTGGTTCAAACGAAAAAATATCCTTCTTTTCTTTGGTTTCAAGTATTACTTTAACCGTTTCTTCGGGAGGTGCATTTACCGGAATTTCTATTTCAATTTTCCCCCTATCACCATAAATGATGGCGCGCTGAAAGGGCATCAATTGGGTTGAACAGGTAAATGTAGATGTTTTTCCATTTGGGAATTTTAAAATTGCAGAAGTCATTCGATCCGTTTTCATAACCGGATCAAAATCCATGTCGCTCACTATCATTTGGGGTTCTTCACCAAAAATAAATCGGGGAAACGAAGTACAGTAGCAGCCGATATCCATTAATGCACCACCACCAATATCAGCTTGATTACGAATATTTTCAGGGGCAACATTGTAATACGAGAAAAATGAATAAACTGTTTTAACTATGCCAATTGCACCGGAATTAACCAGTTCACGTGCTTTTTGCCATTGTGGATGAAAACGGTACATAAAAGCTTCCATGACTTTTAAATCGGGATATTTTCGAGTTGTTTCAAGCAACAACTTTGCTTCCCCCGCATTCATCCCGATTGGTTTTTCGCATAAAACATGTTTTCCGGCTTCCATTGCTTTTATAGTCCATGGAACATGCAAATGGTTGGGTAAAGGAATATAAATTGCATCTATTTCAGGATCTTTCAAAAGCGCCTCATACGAACCATATCTTTTTTTAATCTTTAATTGGTCGGCAACTGAATTAGCCTTTGAAATATTGCGCGATGCAATTGCAACCACTGATATATTTTCTCCTTTTTGTAGTGCAGGAATCACTTTTTGCACTCCAATTTTTGCAGTGCTTAAAATTCCCCATCTTACTTTTAATTTCATGTATTTTGTTTTTCTTTATTGCTTTAAAATCGGGGGCAATTTTACCCTTTTACTATTCGATCTTCACTTTTTACAATCGAAAAATTTATCTTTTTCAATCATTTCAAATTTTCAAGTTGATTGCTTAGTTCTATGTATTCACAAAGTGTGGCAACATTCTGATTGAAAACTTTGCTGCTGATACGATCCATTACCAAATACTGACCATTCCAACGTTCTCCTTTTGGCAATTCCTCTTTAAAACGATCATTTTTTGTGATCCAGGCGCCGGAAGATTCCTGTGTTTCCAATATTTTTTTAACCTCATTTGAAAGAATATCCAAACGTTTAGCTACTTGTTCCCTGGAGAGTACAGGGTGTTCTTCTTTCCACAATCCTTTGTTCCCTAATTGGATTGCCTTTTTATATCGTTCACTGCTTGCTATAAGTTGTGATTCCAAATCAGTTTCATAAGCATATCCGGTAAGGCGCTCAGGGTGCAAATCTTCCAGTTTGTCAACACGAATTCTTTGACGATCATAATAAAGTGCTTTGTTAGTTCCCAGCTCCACAAAACGGGCCCATTTGCCATTTTCCATTTTTATTTCACGAAGCCATCGTAAGGCATCCGGAATTGGTTCGAGCAATGTTTCATCGCCAAGTACAAGGTATAAATCAATTAAAGTGTTGATATTCCTGATAGTTACTGCCGGACATACCGACGGGGGTTCAAATGTTCGTGCCCAGGCAGGCTGAAGAAACTCGTTGTATTGCTGCGCCCAACCGGGCTGCGGAGGAGGCAATTGCGAAATCATCATAAAGCGGGCTGCTTTGTGCAGGCTTTTTTTAATCGCCTCATCATTGTTGTAAAACTGATACGCCTCAAGCATTACACGAATGCAATCATTAATTCCTCCGTCATTAAAAGTTGCATAATCATGGTAGTTTCCTTGTTCCGGATACATATGAGGCCAGGCACCGTTGCTTAATTGAGTGGTCACCATCATTTTCAAAGCCCTTTTTGTTGCTGTAGAGAGCAGGCTGTCTTCTATCTGCTGATCCAAAGCCATTAAAAAGCTAACTGCTGACTGGCTTTGATTGTCATCGAAACTAACTTTCTCATTATTCAATTTCGCAAAGTTGATGGTGTGATCCCAGCCACCGTATTTGTTTTGTCCACGAATCAAAGCATAAGCCGCCTCTTTGGCAAATTTCAGAGCTTGTTCATCACCTGCAACCTGCCAGGCACGCAAAAACGATTGTCCAACGGCTGGAGTTCCCGGAGGCTGAACTTCAATTGTGTGTTCATCTTTTTGACCTTCTCCCCAACGCAACGATAAATCAGGAGTTACATTATAAACATAACCTCCGTGTGAATTAATGGTGTAAAAAAATGCAACACCCTTTTTTAATGAAACTTCAGCTTGTTTATTTAAATCGGCTCCGCCAGCACAAAATACAAAAAGCAAAAGTGCGATGATCATTCTGGATTTTAGTTTCATATCGTTATAAAATTATTGTTTTACAAATTGTTAAACGACCGTTCGTATATACTTAAACAATCAATCTAATGCTATCCAATTTATATTTATATGTTGAACTATTTTACCAATATAGTAAAATCCTACTCGCATTCAATCACCAGACGTCTGTATCGTGTCAGTTGCGGGACTCCATTATCCCTTAGAACCAGCAATATATGCAGGGTTTTTCCTGATGCATCTTTTGGGACAACGAGACTGGCCTTCATGTTGTTTGCATTCCCGATATCGACCTTTCCTACATAGGTTCCAGCCTCAGAAAAGGATCTCCATTCGTAGGAAAGCGAATCCTCCTCATCCATATCACTACTGCCAGTCGCATCGAGTTCAATACGCTTGCCGGGTTTTGCAGCGAGCATCACCGGCTGGAGCGACTTATCACCATTCAGTGCAGGTTGTGGTGGATGGTTCGCCTCGTTAAAATCTTTAACACACCAATCCATACGTGCCTGATAGTCGTTTTGGAAATCCGGTGCCCATCGGCAAATGGTAAACCCCAAGGTTTCAGTATTAAGATTGGATTCCAGATCTATCCAATGTTTTTCAGAGCCGGGTGCAAGTTTTAATCGTCCACCCCAACCACCCCAGTCTGGGTGCTCCATCTCACTCAGCCCGTTTGGAATCAGTCCCAGGTACGTCTCTGAATCGGCGCCGCCCAGCATCCCATTACGAACCGGACACAAAGCACCCAGCTGTCCATGATTAAATCGGACATTGGTATTGAGCCATTCCTCATCGTGAAGCTTCGGATCTGCAGCGTAAAGTATACCTCCCATCGATACGATGTAGAATAAATCGGGAAAATTCTCCAGAATCCATAGTCCGGTTGCATCCTGATAACCCCAGGCATAGACACGAAGCCGGGCAACAAATTGTTTTAGTTCTTTTTCGCTGCGTTCTTTTCGTACTTTCGAGAGTGCCTGGGCCAACTCGACAGAGCCTCCCCAGATGGAAATCCAAACCGGACGGGGATCGTCGCGGTCAACAACATCAATAATGTGCAACGAAGCTTCTGTATCCTTTTCTTCGCCTATAATTTCCGGGAGTGGAAGGTGACTGCTGGCTTCTTCCGCAATACCTGTCCTGATGTTAAATGGACCATCGCGAAACGTTTTCCTTCCCTTTTTTATCAATCCCAAAAGGGCATTTGGTTCGGGCCAGCCTTCACTGTGCTTCAAGAGGTTTTCACGCACCTGACTATAAGCATTGATCCACTCAACAAGATATTTAGGCTGCGGCTCGCCGTCAATCGGACGTCTGGTATCTTTCGGAATAATCCGAATGGAAGTAGCAAGCAGTCCTTCAATGTCAAACTGATCTGAATAAAGCAAGAATCGTGTGAAAGACTGCTCATCATCCGGGTCACCGCCAATATCAGTTAATACGATAATCCGGTGCTTTTCGCTTTTTGGCAGAGCTTTCAACTGAGCTTTTGAAGTTTGGTATGCAAAAATCAACAGAATTACCAGCACAGTTAAAAGATATTTTTTCATAATGAATTGTTTAATTTGCTAATATAGGATTAAGATTATACTATTATCAAATGGAGATAACAGATTGCCAACAGAATTATTGATACAACTATAATTCGATTTTATTTTTTTAGATTTTGCTTCGTTTCTTTCATTCGTTTTAGTCGATTGTCTTTAAAAAAAATTGCAATGACAATATCGGGAGTATCGTACATACAGAAGGAGAAAAAACGTACCAAAAAGCAAAGAAATTTTTCCCAAACCAGGGCTATGTTCCCAAAAAGAGGTGTAAATACAAATAATCGTAAATAATCGAAAGTATTTTAGAAAATAATAGCAAAAACATAAAGCCGGCTTATATTCAAAAAAACAGGAGAAAAATTTACTTGAGTAAACAATTAAAAAGACACAATCTATTTTTAATTTTACACTTAAAATAAAAATACCCACTACAAAACCACACACTCAATTACTTAAAAACAAAACCAAAACATAAATATCAAGAAAATAATGCGAGCTTTTCTAATAAAACTAAACACACATTACATACTGTAATTTAAATATATAATACATTGAGCAGATTAATAAAAAATGAAGAAACCAGTCTATTTATAAATTATTGTTTTTATTTTTTATTTTTTTCGTTTATTTTCGCAATTCATCAATATCGAAAATAATGCTGGCAAATCAACGACGCGATAAAATATTTGAGCTACTTAAAGAAGATGGTTCTGCAAAAGTTATTAAACTGGCTAAAATCTTTAAAGTTTCTGAAGTTACCATTCGCCAGGATTTGGAAAAGCTTGAGCAGGATGGTTTAATTAAACGTGAACACGGTGGAGCTTTTCTCAAAAATGTTGAGCACAGTGTAAAATCGTTTAGTATTCTGAACCAGGATAATATAGAACAAAAGAAAATCATTGGAAAAAAAGCTGCGGAGCTTATTGAATCAGGAGAAACGATAATTCTTGATTCAGGCTCAACCACAACCGAAATAGCCAAGAATCTTATTGGCAGAAAAGGTATTACCGTTATTACAAATGCACTAAACATTGCTTTAATATTGGGAGCAGAACCGGGCATTGAAGTAATTGTAACCGGCGGAGAATTTAAACCTCCTACCCTTTCCCTGACCGGACAGAAAGCGGCTTCATTTTTTGAAGATATCAATGCCGATAAATTATT
>JBBQPP010000292.1:0-5511 GCA_038217255.1 Bacteroidales bacterium
CAATGAACTTAAAAATAATTTGAATAAGCTGTGATATCCTTTAATAACCATACTGAAGGACAAAGAAATAGCTAAATTTGAACAGGAAGCAAGAGAAAACAAAATAGTTTTGGTTTTCCATCCGATTTTTTATGCGGAACTCACAAGTTTTAATTGCCGAAATAAAACTTTAAATTCTTCCTAAAAATTTAAGGCAACAGGAATATTTATGTTGATCAAAACTCCTAACTTTTGTTAGAATGGTAATCTGTTTCTAATGTGTATAAATTCATGATAATTTTTATACGCACATAGTATTAAGCAACTTGAAATAATGTTGTTTCGTTTGATAAATTAAAATAGTAATAAAATATTTAAATAAACTATAAAAATCATTACATTAACGCTTTTAATTTTTAGCAAGAGATTTATTCTAAGCTAATTAAATCAAGTTCTTTATTAAAATATGAGACAATTTATACTTGTTAATTTTAAGAATAAGTTAATTCTCTCAATGCTGACATAGATTGCGAGTAAAAAAAATCATTCATTAAGACAAGAGCCTTATGTACGATTGGAAAAAAGATTTTATTGAGTCAAATAACTATTCAATTGTGGACGATAATGCAAAACTTGTTCATAAACTTGAAAAACAAACAGAAGAACTTACCGATGCTAAGATTAATTTTTCAATTCATCCCTTGAGTGTAAATGAAGTAAAGAAACCAATAAAATAAACGAATCATTTCTAACCAGAACCATCATGATTTGCGTGGCTCCTAAATCCGCTCAAAAATGAAAAAAAACGAAAAGCCCATATCCGATAAGGTAATTCTTCGCCGAAAGGCAGAAAAATTACTTAGGAATAAACCATTAAAATCTGAGTCAAATCTAACTGAAACCGAAACACTCAGACTCTTACATGAGCTTCAGGTTCATCAGATCGAACTGGAGATGCAGAATGAAGAACTCAGGAATGCCAGGGATATGGTAGAAATTACTTCCCGGAAATACACCGAATTATTCGATTATGCACCAACCGGTTACTTCACACTTTCAAAAACAGGAGAGATAGTTGAAATCAATCTAAGTGGTGCAAAACTACTCGGCAAAAATCGTTCAGTATTAATAAACAGCAATTTTAAACTTTTTGTATCCAATGATACCCGTTTTGTTTTTAATCTTTTTCTGCAGAATATTTTTGACAACAAAACAAAACAAACATGCGAATTACTCTTATCTCCTGTTGAAAACTTGCCCGTGTATGTTTTCCTTTCAGGCATCTCTGGCAATAATGGAGAACAATGTTTTATTATTGCGCTTGATATTTCAGAAAAAAAGCAGATTGAGCAAGCTTTAAAAGTAAGCGAGACAAATAATAAGAACTTCATTTTGCAAACTGCCATGGACGGCTTTTGGCTGATTGACAAACATGGCAAACTCCTCGAGGTTAATGAGAATTATTGCAAAATGAGTGGTTATAGTGAGCAGGAACTTTTGTTAATGCACATTTTCGATCTGGAGCATGTTGAATCGAAAAATGAGACCATTGTTCATATTCAAAAGACCATAAATGAGGGAGAAGATCGTTTCGAGACCTGTCACCGGCGAAAGGACGGAACTATTGTTGATGTTGAAATCAATGTACATTATCAGCCGATTAATGGCGGGAGGTTTGTCGCCTTTTTACGCGATATTACGGAACGAAAACGTATTGAAGAGCAACTGTTGGAAAATGAGTATAAATATCGTTCACTCTTTGAAGAAAGTAACGATGCAATACTTTTGCTTGATTTAAGCACCGGTTGTTATATCGATTGTAACCATATGGCTGAAAAACTTACCGGGTATGCACTTTCAGAGATTATTCAAATGAAAACCGGTTCACTGCTTCCTTCGAATCGTAAGGCAGAGCTCAAGCCTAACATTGACATAATTTTAAAGGACAAAGTACTCCGGAGCGAAACTGAAATAAAATCAAGGAATGGTAATATTATTCCAGTCGAATTCAACTCGTCTTTAGTTACTATTAATAAAAAGCAATGCATACTAAGTATGCTGCACGATATTAGCAAACGTAAAGCCACTGAGAAGGCGTTAAAGTTGAGCGAAGAAAGAGTAAAGTTCAAACTTCAAAGTATTCTGTCACCTTCAGGTAGTATTGCCGATCTTAATTTGATTGATATTATCGATGCACAGGCGATACAAAAACTTATGGAACATTTTTTTGAACTTGCACAGATTCCAATGGCAATTGCTGACGTATTTGGAAATGTTTTGGTTAGGGTTGGCGGGCAAGATATATGTACAAAATATCACAGGGTGCATCCTAATTCATGCAAGAATTGTGTTGAAAGCGATCTTCAGCTTACCCAGGGAATTCCGAAAGGAGATTTTAAATTATACAAGTGTGAAAATAATATGTGGTATTTGGCAACTCCATTAAATATTGGGGACGATCACAAAGGGAATCTTTTTATTGGGCAATTTCTCATCGAAGACGAACAAATAGATTTTAATATTTTTCCGGATAAGACCCATCATTATAACTATGCAGAAAGAGAATATATTCGTTCTTTGGATAAAGTGTCCCGAATAAGCCGATCTAAGCTGGAACATGCAAAATCATTTTTCCTTATTCTTGCCCAATCAATTTCGCAATTAAGTTATAGAAATGTAAAGTTGGCCCGGTCCATAAAACAGCAAAAGAAAGTTGAAAACAAACTTCGGGAAAATGAAAGATTATTAAGGGAATCACAAACTGCAGCCCAAATTGGCAGCTATTCCACTGATTTGGTGCAAAAGACCTGGATAGGTACAAAAGCAATATATGAGATTTTTGGAATTGATGAAACTTACCCTCAAACATTAGATGGCTGGTTACATTGTATTCATCCCGATTTTAAGGATCAACTTATTGAGGATCTTTATAAAAAAAAGGGCATGAAAAATAAATATGAACACGAGTACAAGATAAATAGGGTTAATGACAGAGAAGTACGTTGGGTTTATGGAATCGGAAAATTCGAATATGACAAGCAAATGAATCCAATACGATTAATTGGTACAATCCAGGATATTACTGTTCGGAAACAGGCCGAAGAATCACTTAAACAATTAAATGAAGAACTTGAAATCCGGGTTAAAGAACGAACAGAGGAGTTGTTAAATGTTTCGATTGAAGTTGAAGAACGTGAGCGAAATCGGTTTTCGCTTGAATTACATGATGACCTCGGCCCTATTCTTTCGGCTACAAAACTCTATTTCCAATGGCTTTCGGAAACCGGGGATCCTGAGAAAAAGAAAATCATCATTGAAAAAGGGAATACCAGCATAGAAAAAGCGATACAAACTACCAGAAAAATATCTCATGGATTAGGCTCTCAAATTGTAAATAATCTGGGATTTATTGGAGCAATTCAAAATTTTACACAAAACATAAACGATACACAAAAATTAAAAATTGACTTTAATTATAATTCAAATCAAAGATTTGTTAACTTTCTTGAAATAACCTTGTATAGAATAACTACTGAGCTGATAAACAACACACTTAAATATGCTCATGCTACCTTTATTGGAATAGATTTCAATTACAACAAAAAGAAGAATATCATAAAATTTAATTTTTTTGATGATGGTATCGGATTCAATTTAGCCGATGTTGAAAATACAGGCAAGGGATTGGGATTAATGACAATTCAGCAAAGAATTAAACTAATGGGTGGAACAATTAACATTAAATCTGAAATTGGAAATGGATTTAAGGTTTATATTGAAATGCCGGTTGTAGACGAAATAAATCCAGATCAACTTAAAAAAGAAAGAAAAATAATCTAATCCAAATTCAACTTCTAAAACTATGGAAAACACCACAAAAATTATAATCGTCGATGACCATCAACTTTTCAGGGAAGGAATAAAGCTGCTTATAGAATTGGAAGGTCTGGGAAAGGTAATTGCTGAAGCTGAAAACGGGCAAATTTTTCTGGAAATACTGGAAGAATTAAATCCTGATTTGGTTTTGATGGATATAGAAATGCCCGTTATGAACGGTAAAATTGCAACCCAAAAGGCATTATTAATCAGGCCCAATTTAAAAATTCTTGCACTTACCATGCTTTGTGAGAAAGAAAATTATGCTGATATGATTAAGGCAGGAGTAATGGGTTTTGTAATGAAAACTTCGGGGAAAAATGAACTTGAAAATGCGATTAAAACAGTGATTCGGGGTGAAAGCTATTTATCAAAAGAACTGTTGCGTCAAATTATTGTAGATTCAGAGAGACAGCCTGTCCCTAAAGAAGATACGGAAGTTAAAGAAAATATATTTACCGACAGGGAACTTGAAGTTCTCGGGTACTTCTCAAAAGGTTTGACAGCAAGTGAAATAGCAGAAATAATTTTCCGCAGTGTAAAGACAGTTGAGTCACACCGTTCAAAGTTGCTTGAAAAAACAAACACAAGGAATACAATCAATTTGGTTCTTTACGCCATAAAAAACAAAATTGTTGAAATTTGAGGTCCATTCAATTTAATTAATATGGTATAAACCCTCATTTAAAAAAAGTTGATTTTCAGGTTTTACACTATAGTTTATTACAGTTAGAAATCATAAACTTGTCTAACCATTAAACGAATTCATGACTAATAAATCAAATATAATTTTAGTCGACGACAATGAATTTTTTCGACAAAGTCTGAAACTTTTTATCGATTTGGAAGGCATAGGCGAGGTTGTTGCCGAGGCAAATAATGGTCAGATGTTTTTGGATTTACTGGAAACATTTAATCCCGATTTAGTAATCCTGGATCTGGAAATGCCGGTAATGAATGGTTTTGAAGCGTCTAAAAAAGCCAATGAAATTAAGCCCGGTTTAAAAATATTAATCCTTGCCATGACATTTGCTAAATATAACTATACCTCATTAATAGAAAACGGGATAAAGGGTTTTGTTCTAAAATCTTCAGGGAAACAAGATTTGGAAAAAGCAATACATAGTGTTCTTGCCGGAGAATCTTATTTCTCCTCCAATCGTTTTGAAGAATACAACTAATTTTTTATTAAGGGTTTACACTGATATAGTTACAATCTGTTTTCAGCGTTTACCTAAGCCGTTTTCAGCGTTTACCCTGATATTTTTTCGTAAAGTATAGTATAATTTTGAATCGAGTTGCAATTCACACAAATTAATACAGTTGTTTATCGAAACCTTAAATTTTAAAATTCATACTGCTACATGATTTTGAGATACATAGGTTATTGATTTTGAATTATTTATTACATTTTTTAACCTTAATTTTAAAATATCATGAAACTACAATTACTATTTTGTACTATATGTGTGTGTTTTACATGCACTGATTTATTGTACGGACAGCTACCGGGGCAAGTTCATTTAGACCCGGCTACAATTCCCCAGTTTGTTGATCCGTTGCCGCACTTTGCCGGGCATCGTGTTGATGCATCCGGTGGAAATTTAATAATTAGTTATGAGCCAACTACTCAAGTTGCCGTTTCAACCGGCACGG
>JBBQPP010000293.1:0-5470 GCA_038217255.1 Bacteroidales bacterium
CAAAGGCTATACTTGCATTAAATATTTCTGCATGACAAACGAACCCCCCGGCGGACCGTGGGGATATTGGTGGGATTATGGCGATGAAACCGGTTCGATTAATGATGCATGGAAACGGCTAAAAGAAGAATTTGATAACCGGGGAATTTCAATCCCGATTTCAGGGCCTGACTGGACAAGCATGCCACCTTTTGAAGAGGAGAAATTAACTTTCGCGTCTTATATGGGAGCTTTCGATATCCATTCATATGATGGCGTTACGGCAGAAAGGGAAGCCACTTTAAAACTATGGGCCGATTGGGCACATGCTCAAAACAAACCCTTCTTCCTCACTGAATATGGAAACATGCAATTGGGCTGGGGAACAGATGACCCTGCGCAAAAATCATTCGAAGCTGCACTTTCAAATGCCAACGATGTGATGCGTGCTTTGCGCGCCGGAGCTGATGGTGTGAACCGATGGAGTTTTACCAACCGCGGCGATCTCGATGGTCAGTGGCAACTGATCCAAACTTTCGATCGGGAAAACAAAACGTATCTTTCAGAAATTAAACCTGAAAAAGAAGCTTACTTCGGTTTTGGTATTGTATCGCGCTTTTTATCAAAATATTCATCTATCATTTGGTGCAAATCCAATCAGCCCGACAGTGTTTTGATGTCAGTAGCTTTACTGAGCCCGGCAGGAGAATTAAGCATTTTCATTTTGAATCTTTCAGAAAAAGAACAAATTGCCGATTTGAAAATTGTTAAGCTGCCTGAAAAAATGCTGAACGTTTATCAAACTACAAAAGAGCTTGTTGCACGTCCTGATTTCGAACTAAATGCAATTCAAAGGTTCAATTCCGATAAAGCCGGTAAAATTATGTTGCCTGCCAGAAGTATCACAACTGTTTCAAGTTACTCACTGAAAAATAGCGACAATGGGATAATATTTCGATAATCCTGTAATATTTCAAAGTTTGTTTTTTAAAGCGTTTTTAAATCTTAGATTGATTGACTGTTTCTCAAAACTTTTTCTTCTCTTTGGCTGTTTACCTTCTAAAATTTGTATTTTCAGCGGCTTCAAAATGCGACTTTATTAATTTTTGCATCATTAAGAAAGCTTAAAAATTAAATACTTAAACTTAACTACATGGCCACTATAATCATATCGATATTTATTTTAGGTTATATTGCAATAGCAACTGAACATTCAATTAAAGTCAACAAAGCCGCTTCGGCACTGTTAACGGGGGTTCTAACATGGACAGTTTATATCATGTTTACACCCGACAAACATTTTGTAGGGGAAGAATTGGTGCATCATTTGGGTGAACTTTCAGGTATTTTGTTTTTTCTGATGGGGGCAATGACAATTGTTGAACTTGTTGATTCACATGATGGTTTCGACATTATCACAGGTAAAATTGACCAAACAGACAAACGTAAACTACTTTGGATAATCGCATTTATAACATTTTTCCTTTCTGCAATTTTAGACAACCTTACAACTACAATTGTTATTGTTTCGTTGCTTCGCAAATTAATAAAAGGTGAAAAAGAGCGCCTCTTTTTTGTAGGTATTGTGGTAGTTGCTGCAAATGCAGGAGGTGCATGGAGCCCCATTGGCGATGTAACAACAACCATGCTTTGGATTGGAAATCAAATCACAGCATACAATATTGCACTTAAAGTGTTTATTCCCAGTGTAGTTTGCTTAGCTGTCCCTCTTGTATATCTTTCCTTCAAACTGAAAGGCGATATCCAGCGACCAGCATTGAATTCGTCGGATAAAAAACACGCCCTTACCCAGAAAAATCAAAAGACTGTTCTTATTGCCGGTATTTCAGGACTTGTTTTTGTTCCAATATTTAAAACAATTACCCACCTGCCTCCTTTCATGGGAATGCTATTTAGCTTGGCTGTTCTTTGGGTAATTGTTGAAATTATGCACAAGGGGAAAGAAGATGAACACAAAAACAAGTATTCAGTCATTCAGGCACTTCGTAAAATAGATGTCCCCAGTATTCTCTTTTTCCTCGGTATTTTGGTGAGCATTGCTGCCCTTGAATCAATTGGTTCTCTGGTTCAACTTGCAGGTTGGCTAGACAAAACTTTGCATAATGAAAATATTATTGTAATGGCAATCGGGTTGCTATCATCAATAATCGATAATGTACCGTTGGTTGCAGCCGCACAGGGTATGTATGATCTTTCAGTTTTCCCGACCGACCATTCATTTTGGCAGTTCCTGGCATATTGCGCCGGAACAGGTGGAAGTGCTTTAATTATTGGCTCAGCTGCTGGTGTTGCCGCAATGGGAATGGAAAAAGTTAGCTTTTTCTGGTATATGAAAGAAATTAGCTTGCTTGCTTTGCTTGGTTACTTTTCGGGCGCTGCGGTATATATATTACAAATGTATATTTTGGGGTAAGAAAGCCTCCCCCGCGGCAGGCAGGCCTAACCTTCCGATATTAGGGACAAGCTCTCCAAAGATTGATATCTTGTAAACAAATACTTTAAAAGTCCAACGCCGTGGCGTTGTGTCATATTGAATCTATTGATAATGTAAGTACAGTCTTGTTTTTGTTAGAAAAAGAAAAACGTAGTTTTTCGATTATTGTATTGCACCAGTGTCGAAAGCGCCACAACCGTGTATCGGTTGGATTTTATATAACTAAATCAATTGGAAAAGCTAACATTGAGTTGTTTCGCAAACGGAATAAAAATTCCCGATTCATTTCGAATTTACAGAAACTGCGCTATTTTTGACTGAAATCAAAATCAATTAATTTTTTTTGAATGGAAAATTTTTCAAATTCAGTAATTCTACCGGGAGATTTGCCCGAAATAAAACAGGAATCATTCAATGCCTTAGAAAAGAATTACCTGAAAATATTGCTGATCAGAGTATTCATTTTTGCTCTAATTTTAATTAGCGGTTTTGCGGCATTTCTAATTTTTTCCGAAGAAAAAATTCCCGGTTTTGTGCTTGCGATAATCATCCCGGTTTTTTCAATATTGATCATATATTCAATAATAATAACCATTTTAGGTTTTCCCCGAAAGGGTTATTTGGTGCGGGAAAATGATGTTTCATTTAAAAAAGGTTTGATTGCGTATAAACAAACTTCGGTACCTTTTAACCGGATCCAGCATGTTGAAGTCAACCAGGGGATTCTTGCTAAAATCTTCAAACTTTCATCAGTTAAAATTTATACCGCCGGCGGAACTGCCAGCGATTTGTCAATTCCGGGATTGCCCGCTGAAACTGCCCACAAACTCAAAGCTTTTTTATCGGAAAAAATTAGCGAACATGAGTAAAATTGATGTAACAACACCTACAAGACAGTCGGTAAAGGGCCTGGTTTTTATATTTCTTCAAACAATAAGGCGGGCGGTCCGAATGTTTTGGGCTCTAATAGCAGTTTTGGTATTGCAACGCAACATTTTCGATAATAAATTGATTATTGGGATAGTTCTGGTGGCGATTTTAGTCTTACTTGTCGCACATTCCATTTTGTTTTATCTCAATTTCTATTTTTATGTTTCGGGTGGCGAATTCATATTAAAAAAAGGCTATTTACGTAAAAAAGTGTTATCCATTCCTTTGGACAGGATACAAAGCGTAAACACAAAACAAAACCTTGTGCAACAAATACTTAATGTGGTTTCGCTGGAGATTGATACAGCTGGAACTGTTGGCAAAGAGTTAAAAATACATGCACTCGAAAAATCGTTTGCCAACGAACTGCAAAACCAAATCAGGGCAAAGAAAAAACTGCTTACGACTGATGAAACTATTGAAGAACAAGAATTCGCCGACATTCCCGAGAAACTGATTTTACAACTCACTCCACCAGATTTACTTAAAATTGGCATCAGCCAAAACCATTTGCGCACTGGTTTGATTATTATCGCGTTCGGGTTTCAGATTTTTCAGCAAATACAGGATTTGTTTGCCGAAAAAGCGGAAGAATATTCCAATGATTTTTTTGATTTTATGTCGAATTCAAATTGGGCATTGATTACATTTCTTGTTATTTTCTTTTTGTCAATTTCCATAGCGTATTCACTTTTCAGCACTGTTTTTAAATATTTCGACTTTAAACTATTGAAAAAAGAGGATGCTTACCGGATTGAATCGGGACTTTTAAACAAACGGAATGTTGTGATCCCACTCAACAAAGTGCAGGAGTTGAATTGGGAAACCGGTCCCATTAAACAACTCTTTAGTATTTATAGTTTGGTATTTAAACAGGCGGTGAGCGGACAAAACCGCAGGCAGCAAGTGGTTGACGCACCGGGTTGTTTAAGTAAACATCTGGAACTTTTAAAAACCGATTTGTTTGGTGAAGACCTTCTTTCTGAAAATTCAAAACAATATACAAATAATTACTATTTCAGGCGATTGTGGATTTTCTTCGGATGGTTGCCAGTGGTTTTGGCTTCCCCGTTTTTTTATGCCGAATGGCAATTTTGGGGAGGTGCGTTTTCATGGCTTTTACTTTCTGCCGGATATTGCTGGCTGGTTTTGAAGAAGCGGTATTTCAGGATAAACAACGAGCAAATCCGTATTTCCAGCGGTGCTATCTCACACAAATGGAAACAGATGGAGTTGTATAAAATTCAGGCAGTTGAGTTTCACCAAACCATATTTCAAAAACACCGGAAACTCGCAAGTTTAAATTTAATGAATGCCTCCGGTTCAATGACAATCCCATTTATCGACGAAAATCTGGCAATGCAGATTTATGATTATTTACTTTATCATACTGAGGTTTCGGAGAAGAAATGGATGTAAGCGAGTAATTTTACAATCTATTCGATTTGGCTTACTTCGTACAATTCACCCTGGAAGTCGTCGTTGAATACTACTTTAAATCCTTTTTTCTCAAGCAGCAGGCCGGTTGTTTCAAGTATTTTTTCTCCTGTTGTGGCAAGAATTACTGCATATTTTTTATCAGGATCCAATAATTTAACGGTTACCCACCGTTCGTCTACTTCAGAAAACTGTTTGAAAACCCCAATAATCCCGCCCGATTGCGTTTCGGTGTTGATGCGTTGAAACCCATCCCAACTTCCATGTGCCGGTTCGCCGAAACCCGGAAGATCTTGCCTGAAAAGCATAATTTGATGTTTGTTTTCCATGGCACGCATCCAATTTGCCAGTTGTTTAAATTGTTGCTGTTTTTCGTGTTCCATTTTTCGCGGGTCGCCCAGCATAATCGGCAACGATCCACACAGAGATTTATACGAAAAAAGGGCATCATTATCGTCGAGCGATTGGTTGCCAATTACCAATGCAGTGGCAGGGATAACCGGTGATCGCCACCAGCTCATTTGCCGTACACGGACACTTCCCAAAGGCGCTTCTTCTTCGAAATTCGACAACCAGTTGCCCTCGGCATGTTTGCACATATCAAAATCAATCAATTGAAGTTTTCCCATGGTTTCAAAGGTGCAGTCGATGAATAAATCAGGTGCGGCA
>JBBQPP010000294.1:0-5429 GCA_038217255.1 Bacteroidales bacterium
AACAGCTTGCAAATAATGTTGCCCAAAAGTATAAGGCGAAAGAAATAATCCTGAAATTCCGGCACTTCCCGAAATTTGAGGATTGTAAGCAGATTGCTCTTGTTTTACAACCATTTGCAATGATTTGCTTAGCAAACTGTCCGATTGTAACTGATAACTGTTTTGAACAGCTCGTTGGATACATTCATTTAAATTCAGCGTAGTTTGCGCATTTGAAATATTTGCCGACCCGAAAAATAATAGACTTAGTAATACAAAACTTGAGAATATATAGTGAAATGTTTTCATTAAAATAACAGTTTTATGGCATTGGATAGGTTTACTGTGCTAAAATAGCAGATAAATTTTTAAGACTTTTTGAATTTGAATAATTTTTATCAGCAATTGGTTTTAACGGTTTTTTGACCTGGTTCTTAGAAAGTGTTAATTTTAAAATCATCGAAATAAGTTACCGCATCGGCTTTTGTCCAGAATCCTACTTTTCCAGCATTTGGGAAAGTGTTGTCTTTTACCTTAAATATCTCTTTGCCATTCAAAAATACGCTAAACAGATCATCAACTACCGTGAGCTTTAGCGTGTTCCAACCGTTGCCCAGTTTTTCAACAGAAGTTCCATACGTTTTCCCTTTGCCAACCAAAGGCAAATCGGAACGTTTCCCGTCTTCCACTTTGTACAAAACAACATTATCTTCAAGCGGATTAGCACGTACAACGTAATAGTTATTTTTATCGATAAATCGCCAAACAAAACCACCGCCCTGATCGTGTTTCCCTGTAACTCCTTTTAAACGTACCGAAAGTTCCATGTTTTTGGCAACAAGCTGATTGTTGACAATAATATTAAAATGACTATTTGGATTTTCACTGTAGATTTGAGCCAGTACTTTGTTGCCCTTGTCGTTGGTAATTTTCCAGTCGGTACTGCCAGTTCCGGTATAGTACTGCGACCAATCCAATGGCAGCTGATTAAGAGCATAATTTTCAAAATCGAAGTTATTTTCTACTTTTTGTTTTGCATAACCTGCAATATTTGAGCATTCATTCAGAACCTCGTCCCCATTGTTCCCATTGTTTGAGTTTATGCTTCGCTCAGGCGATGATGCCTTGGCGCAGCTTATCGTCAAAATAATTGCAAATATAGGGTTGATAAACTTTCTCATCCGTTGAAGATTTTATAATTCATAATATGTTTTAATAATCAGATTTACCATAATTTTTCTGAAATTTAAATAATAATCGATGGTTAGTGATATTGAATATCAAATTTGCGCATAATTTTTTTAGTAATGAATATTAATAATAAACAAAAAATCGCAGCATGGCTTAACTAATCGTACGGCTTTTTGTTGCAAGTCCACTTATACAATGATGGAAGACTGGGCTGGCGATAAATACTTATTACAATGGCGAACTACTTACCAATGTTTCTTGTATATCTAAAACCATACTGAACATCAGGTGCATTATTAAGTGCT
The DNA here is from genome assembly GCA_038217255.1 of Bacteroidales bacterium. Lineage (GTDB taxonomy): Bacteria > Bacteroidota > Bacteroidia > Bacteroidales > Prolixibacteraceae > Draconibacterium. Next base: position 1,476 of record JBBQPP010000294.1, read on the forward strand.
TTCATGTCTTCACCAAAACTAAAAGCAAATTTACTTTTGGGTAATTTGTATTCAATAAAGGCATAGATTTTTACCGAGAAAAAATACATTGAAGCAGGTGTTAGCTTGGCATGATGATAAACTTCTTTCACTTCATATCCTTCCCAAATATCTCCTTTTCCCAGTATGGTTATTCCTAAATCTTGATACTTGTCTTGATTTGAACTGTAAATATAACCCTTCAACAATCCATCCTGATAATTACCCACAAAGCCAAAAGAGATAGAATTATTATTTTTTAACGAAAAATTATTAGCAAAATACAATTTTGCTGTTTTTCTCAAATTTTTGTCAATAATCCTTACAGACTCACCAAAACTTAATAAAGAAGGTATAATTAAAGCAAAATCACCTCCTAAATCTATACCATACTTAGGAGTAAAATTCATTTTTACAAGAAAAGCTCCTGAAACTCCACCTGCTACTTTCGTAAAGTATTTATTGAGTGGAATGGCCAAGTGAGAACCGAGCTGAAATGAATGATAAATATTTTCTTTTTGAACTCTCCAAAGAGGCTTATAATAATGGACATCAAATGTGCCCAGGAACACGTCTCCATCGTCAATGCGCAGTTTCCTTTTATCCTCATCAATAAATTCAATATGAGCACGATCAAAATAAAACTGATGCCTTCCAAAATTGTCATGAACAAATAAATCGTGAACCTTTTCGATAAAAGTATCACTTGCCAGAAAATAAATTGCAGAACTTCCGGAAGATAGTGAATGGGTATTCAATTTGAAAATTAATGATCCTTTTTTCTCTAGTTGCCATAAATATGTAAAACTAAGATTTTGAATAACCCCATCCGTTGATAACGTTTTTTCCTCAAATGAAATCTGGTTTTGTATAAAATAGCTCGAACGACCAAAAGCGCTTATTTCGTTTATTTCCTGTTTCTGTTTCTCTGTAATATTCTTAGGGTATTGAATTGAAGCCTCTGGATGCCATATATTACCCATAGAATAGCCAATTGAAAACTTTGCCCCACGTTTATTAAATGAACCAAAATAGAAAGGCCTATCTAATGTGAAAATTCCGAAAGGATGAACAGGGTTAACTTCAGTAAAAAGAATGTCATCATTAAAAACAGTTCTGGAGAATTCTTTTTCTTGTGCCAGCAAGACCAATGTGTTAATCATTAAAATTAAAAACAAAACAAAGAATTTATTTTCTTTCATTCTCCTCTCTTATTTTGATAGTCAGCAGTACAACTGTGAGTTTATTGATGTATTTGTCACTCGATGAGGATTTATATCAGTAAACTCAAATGAACCTTCACCAAAATCAATCCCAGCAATCTTGGGTTGAATTTATTCATTCATTAGGCATTATAAAATTTCAATTTTGTCAGAATTGAACAATTTAATTTCACTTTTATATTGAGGTTAATAAATTACATCCCGATAAAATTAGAATTATAATTCAATTATTTATTTTTAAAATTTTATTCCAACAATAAATACTCAGAAATTATATGGAATTTTCAGAACCAAAATCAAAAGACATTTATACAAGTGAGTCTTGTTTGACAACAGAAAATAGGAAAGTAACTGTTGTTTATTTTGAAAACTATTTATGTCAATGTTGAAAAAAAGTTAGGGAAAGAAAAGGACTGATTGGTAAAGAAATTTTGATTGCAGAGATAGTATGTGTGAAATGAAAATATCTGGAGCTAACATCTTACTTTGTCATTAAGGTCCTTCAATATTTCGTTTATTGTTGAATACTTTCAAAAAAAAGTAATTCTTCGGGTACAACTAAATTTTTTTAAATACTTTGCTGTTTTCTATCACATAATTCTATAATAGAATGAAACAAGTCACATTTATCCTTTTTCTAATAGTTCTTTTGTTTAATGCAATCGCCCAAAAACCAAGGCTTCTAATTACCACCGATATTGGTGGTGACCCCGATGACCAGCAATCGTTGGTTCGTTTAATGGTGTATTCCAATGAATTTGAAATCGAAGGAATAATCAGTTCAGCTTCAGGAACACAGGGGGAATTGGGCGTAGCAGTAATAAAACCCGAATTGGTCGAGGAAATTATTCATGGTTACGGGCAGGTTTATCTCAATCTTAAAAAACACGACAAGAATTATCCTTTGCCCGAAAAATTGTTGTCGCTGGTAAAACATGGGAACCCAAATCGCGGTTGGGAAAATGTGGGCGAAGGAAATGATACGCAAGGCTCGGAGTTCATTATTCAGGCAGTGGACAAAAAAGACAAACGACCGTTTAATATTTGCATTTTCGGTGGTCAAACCGATTTAGCACAGGCACTTTGGAAAGTTAAATCCAGCCGTTCGAAAAAAGAATATCATCTATTTATTTCAAAGATACGGGTATATGACATCAACGACCAGGATAAAATTTTTGATCAGATTTTCAATGAACATCCATCACTCTTTTATGTGCTGGCAAAATCACCCGAAGGAGCTGACAAGCGCGAAGGAGCATACCGCGGAATGTATTTGGGTGGCGATGAAAGCCTGACTTCTATCGACTGGCTAACAACGAATGTGATAGAAAACCATGGCGCTTTGGGCAAACTTTATCCCACAAAAACATGGACTGCACCCAACCCACATGGCGCGATGAAGGAAGGCGACACGCCCTCATGGTTTTTCTTTTTAAACAACGGGTTGAATGTACCTGAACAGCCCGAATTAGGCGGCTGGGGCGGTCGATTTATAAAAAATGAAACAGGCTTTTTTTCTGATGCAGAAGATTCGTTTTTGAACGAAAAAAACGCCCGTGCAACAGTTTTTCGCTGGCGTGGTGACTTTCAACACGACTGGGCTGCCCGTATGGATTGGTGCATAAAAGATTATGCCGATTGCAATCATGTACCCCATGTTTCGGTAAACGGATCATCGGGAACCAAACCTTTAATCATTCAAGCCAAACCCGGAGAACTTATCAAATTAGATGCAAGTGCTTCAAGCGACCCCGACCGAAATCAGCTTCAATTTGAGTGGATGTTATATCCTGAAAATGAGAAGTTTTCTGAAGAATTAAATTTAGTAACGGAATCTGCCAAAGCATCTTTTGTTATTCCAGAACTTAAAAAAGGGGAATCAATTCCTATTCTTTTGAAAGTGATTGACAACGGTAGTCCTCAATTGGTTTCGTATAGAAGAGTAATACTAAATCCTTAAATTGAAAAGTTAATATCACTTATTTGGTAACATGATTAATAAATTGACGGATTATTCGTCGCCTCTTTCTTCAATTTCAGGTACCATCTCGTTTAACGAAGGAACCACAGCCAGATGTTTTTTTAGCTCAGGTTCGGATTTCGTCTTTCCAGCTTGGTTGGTCCATTCATGTGGATCAACTGAACAATCTCAGAATTCAAAGATAAATGCTGTTACTGGTTAATACCCCATTTCTCATTGGGTGTGTTTCCTAAGATTAACTTAAGCGTACTGCCATTTTTAATTGGGAATGATTAACCCACATTGCAGCAATTCCCTCTCCAAGTGTTAAAAAATCAGTTAAATTCAAGCGACTATGGGTTTAAACTGGTGATTTAAACGCTTGATTAGTATTTGCATTGTTGTAAGTTATTGTATATCAGTAGCACTTGATTTTGTTGGTTTTCATTATTTCATTTGCATCAAAAAGGCCGGCAAAGTACACGAACGTAACGGGCAGTTAAAGCAAAAGTTTCCTTCAATTGCCAGATATTACGACATTGAAGCAGAAGTGGCGCCCAAACCAGTACCCGCAAAGAAGGGCTAAGGCAAAAAGGCCAGGGAACAAAAAAAAGAAAATGAGATTGAGAATAAAATAATTACATCAATAAAATGGTCGGTAAAAGAAGGGGTTGAAATCAATGCCCGCAGTGGGTGTATTTTTTACAAACATCGATACAGGACACTGAAAAGGTTTTATGGGACGGCTACAAT
>JBBQPP010000295.1:0-5425 GCA_038217255.1 Bacteroidales bacterium
AAGAAATTGCCAAAGAATTAAATTTGCCACTCGGCACAGTAAAAGCCCAGTTGTTCAGGGCCCGCCAAATGCTGTTCAAGCTAATCGAAAGTACAGAAATGAACGAACACCATTAATTTTCCAAAATGAACCTTATTATTAAATATTTCCCTAAGCTCAACGAAAAGCAAATTGCCTTGTTCGAACAGCTCGAACCTTTGTATGCCGAATGGAATGCGCAAATAAATGTGATTTCGCGCAAAGATTTTTCAGAGTTTTACGAACGGCATGTTTTGCATTCGCTGGGCATTGCAAAACTTATCAGTTTTACAACCGGAACAAAAATCCTCGATGTTGGCACAGGAGGAGGTTTTCCTGGGATTCCGCTGGCAATTATGTTTCCTAAAGTTCAATTTCATTTAGTCGATTCAATCGGGAAAAAAATTAAAGTGGTAAATGGTGTTGTAGAATCGTTGGGTTTAGTAAATGTTACTGCCGAACAAATCCGCGCCGAGCAACTTACAGATAAGTACGATTTTGTTGTGAGCCGCGCCGTTACCCGCCTCTCTGAATTTGTGCTGTGGGTGCGAAACAACATTTCGAAAAAACAAATCAACGCAATGCCCAATGGAATTATTTATTTGAAAGGAGGCGATTTGCAGGAAGAAACAAAACCCTTTAAAAGAAATATTTTTATCAAAGATTTATCCAGCTATTTCGAAGAAGAATTCTTTGAAACTAAAAAAGTTGTGCATTTGCCATTGTAGGGAACGGGACTTTCCAAGTCCGGAGACTGGCATACTATGAATACTATTAATTAGAAAATATGCATTAATACACCAAATTGAATAAGTTATAAAAATGGGTGTGGATAAAGTGAATATAAAGGCACATAACTTTATATATACATTATCAATAATTGTAAAAGAATGAGCCAACTGCATAAAATATTGACTTTGATTTTTCTTTTTTATTTTCCATTTGGACTTTTTGGTAAAAAAAACTTGGAATATGAAAATGAAGAAATTAAAGTTATAAATCAGTTCTTGCATAAATTGATTGACTTAGAAAGACTTGATTCAATTGGTAAAACTGATGGTTCAATGATTGTATTTTTCCAAACTCGACTATTATGCAATCTTGACAAACAGCCATCATATAAGGGAGATTACAAAACAAATGAGTTATTGAAAAGGCTTGAAAACAATTATTTAGGAGAACGAATAATTGACTCAATGACAGTTAACCGAATTGATAAAATTAAGTTTGTATCTGAGAGCAATGCGAAATTTTCTGTAGATAAATATGATTCGAACCAAATTATTAGAACGATTAATGTATCAAGGATTAGCTTTAACAAAGCCATGACTATTGGATATTTCTATTACAATGTCTTTTGTGGAGAAGATTGTGGTTGGGGTGACCTGATTAAAATTAAAAAGAAAAATGGAATCTGGGAAATTACAGATTATCTTGTTTCTTGGATTTCCTGATGAGAGACAACTATTGGTGCACGTCGCTATAATTCATTGCCGTTGTCGTTCGTGAAAACAAACGGTGCAACCCGCAACAACGGCCATGCCGTTCAACAGTTACGAAGCCCGCAATCGGCAACAAATCAAAGTGCAAAAGTTATTCATCCCCAAAAGAAACCCCCATTTTCCGGGCTTTTAGTATTAAGCCCAAATCCGGTTCAACAAGGCGCAATTTCCCGCCAACTTCTTCGAGCGGAACGGTTGTCAATTCGTTTTGTTTAATCGCAACCATGGTGCCAAAATTGCCTTCAGCAATGCACTGGGCAGCATAAGCACCGTATCGTGTGGCTAAAATTCTGTCCATTGGTGTTGGGCTTCCGCCACGTTGAACATATCCCAGCACAGTTTCGCGGGTTTCAATCCCTGTAATCGTTTCTATGGTATTTGACATATAATTTGCTGCACTTTGATGTTTAGGGTGGTCGATACCCTCAGCTACCACTACAATCGAATACGGTTTTTTCTTTTCGTACCGTTTCTCAATATTTTTGCAGACAGAGTGGATATTGAATGGAATTTCGGGCAACAAAATAATATCACCACCACCTGCCAGTCCTGAATAAAGCGCCAACCAGCCAGCGTTGTGCCCCATAATTTCGATAATCATTACCCGCTGGTGTGAGTTGGCAGTTGAGTGCAATCTGTCAATGGCTTCGGTGGCAATTTGCACTGCCGAATCGAAACCAAAAGTAACATCGGTACCCCAAACATCGTTATCAATGGTTTTTGGTATGCCAATAATGTTTAATCCTTCCTTCGAAAGCAAATTAGCGGTTTTCATGGTGCCGTTTCCTCCAATGCATACCACGCAATCGAGGCCAAGATTTTTATAAGTTTCGATAATTTTTTCGGGTTTGTGCTTATCAGAGCCATCTTCGGCAACAATTTTAAAAGGTTTCTCGCGCGAAGTGCCCAAAATAGTACCGCCCACGGTTAAAATACCTGAAAGCTGGGCTTCTTTTAATTCCATGTAATCGCTATTTATCAACCCCGAATACCCGGCATTAAAACCCAGTACTTCCATACCATACTCAACAATTGCAGTTTTTCCAACACCCCTGATGGCTGCATTTAATCCCGGGCAATCGCCACCTGCAGTTAATATTCCAATTTTTTTAGGTTTTGAAGAACTATTCATTTTGATTTTTTTAATGGTTGCTATTTTTTTTCAAGTTTTTAAAATTAATAAAGAATAACCGAATTTGTTAATTTTGCGCCAACCTATAATCAAACAATAACTAATTATTAAAAAATGCGGTTATTTTGACTAACAGGTTTTCATTATTTTGTAACTTCGTCATCTTCAATTAAATTAAACATTTAATATAAACATTTTAAAAAATTTGATACAATGAAAAAACTATTTTCTTTTCTGTTGGCCGGAACATTTGTGGTAGCAATATCTTGCCAAAGCGGACAAAAAAAAGCTGAAAAAGCTGATGAAAAAAGTGCAGCAGTTGAAGAAGTTGCAGCGCTAAATGAATTGACACAAGCTGAAATTGATGAAGGTTGGGTTTTACTTTTCGACGGAAAAACAAGTAATGGTTGGCGCGGAAACAACAGGCCTGATTTCCCATCGGGATGGGAAGTGGCTGACGGAACTTTGCATTGCATTGGCACCGGAACAGGTGAAGCCGGAGCTGAAAATGGCGGAGACATAATCACAACCAAAGAATTTTCAAATTTCAGGTTGAAATTTGACTGGAAAATTTCGGAAGGCGGAAATTCAGGTGTTTTCTATTTGGGGAAAGAAGTTCCCGGTTGGCCAATTTACAAAACTGCACCCGAATACCAGGTATTGGACAACGAAAGACATCCAGACGCAAGGGCCGGAAAAGATGGAAACCGTATGGCAGGCTCGTTATACGATTTAATTCCAGCAAAACCGCAAAATGCCTTACCAGCAGGAGAATGGAATACTGCTGAAATTGAAGTATTTAAAGGAAGTGTTTGGCACCGCATGAATGGCGAAACAGTTGTGGAATACCACTTGTGGACAGAAGACTGGAACAAACTTGTGGCAGATTCAAAATTCCCTGAATTGAACCCCGACTGGGCAAAAGTTGCAAAATCGGGAGTTATCGGTTTACAAGATCATGGAGATGATGTATGGTACCGTAATATTAAGATTAAAGCTGAATAAGGAATTATTTTGCATTTTAAATAAAGAGGCTGTCCAATAAATTATCAGGACAGCCTCTTTTATTTTTGGTTTATATCAGCTTTAAATTGCCGAACCTGCAGGTTTTTTCTCAACAATTTGAGCATCTTCCATAATTACTTCATACGAATAACCGTAACCAAAATCTTTGTTAAGTACAATCTTTCCCTTTACCGTAATTTCGTCATTCACTTCAGCAACGTCAGCACTGGTAATTGTTAAATCGAAATTTCCGTTGTCGTTGGTGCCGTCCTGAATGTGGATCCAATTTTTGCCCATTACTTCTTTGTTCACTTTCACCACAACACCTTTTATCTCTATTTCTTTGCCTGAATAATCATCTCTGTTAGCAAATACTTGTGCTATGGTGATATCGCCTGCCAATTTATCAATGGTAATAGCGCTGTTTTGCTCCGTACTAACTTTGCCTGAATGTGCTGGTGCACTGCCGTTTCCACCCATTGCACCCATTCCGCCCATTGCACCGGAACCCATTCCGCTCATTTCACCATTTTTAATAGGAGTTTTACTGATTGCACTAACAAAATAAATCTCATCAAAAGTCCGGTCAACCTCTTTGCTGTGAAAGTTTTGCATTGGTAAACCTTCACTGTAAAAATACACTTCACCGGGTTTTACTTCCTGTTTTGATATTGCCATCCAAAATTCGGCATTATTTTCCTTTGCCCTAATATAAGTATAGGTAGTGCCCTGGATTACTTCGGCAACTTCAAAACTTTTTCCATTGGCAGTTGTTTGATCCTGGCTCATCTGTCCATTTTTATTCTTTACACACGATGAAAAAACCACCACTAAAATCAACATTACTAAAACTCTCATATCACAATTTATTTACAATTTTTATTAAACCTGTCTTTTTAAAAGCCCTCAAATATAAAACTTAATTAAAACAATTCATTTATAATGAAAGTTGATAAGGGATGATTATCCATAACCGTGGAAAAAATCTTCCTTTTTTTTAAGTTGTGATTTTTATCCCTAAATACGCTAACTTACTTGTTATAAGTTCATTCCCTGAATATCGATATGGGATTTCAAGCTTCCAGTTGCAGTTAAAATAAAAAAATTGACTTGAAAGACAATTTACCGTAACTTGGAAAACCATTAAATATTGAAACTAAATTATGAAAACTAAGAATTTCAAAAATGCCAATTATATTGGTTGGGTTGTAATTATAATTGCATTTCTGTTTTTCTACTTTTCCTATTTTTTTATTTATATACCAAAGAAAGAAGCATTAATTCAGCAAAAAGGTTTCCGCATTTTAAAGGAATATGGGAGTAATATGCTGGAAAAGCACAAGTATTTCGAAACCCATTTTCGGAATTACGGTTTTTTTTATTCAATGAAGTATCTTGGCGATTCGGGAATTATTGCAAAAAAGGATACAAATGAAATTGATGTTGATAAAGCTTTGAAGATAGAGAATGTGTTGAAAGGGCTTCAGCCTTATGTTAAAACTACTGAAAAAAATTTTAATTCATCTTATTTTTATGATGAAACAAAAAAGGAACTTCTTCTAAGTTTCAAGTTTAAAAACAATGATCCAGGATTGGCTTCTTCATTTGAAAAATTTTATCGGAGCAACACAAAGGACACAACTATCGCATTAATTTTAAATAAGAATTTTTTGTACGATGTTCCAATTAGTGATTTTATGCGGAATTTGAAATTCGACGAACTTTTTGAAAACATCATCTTGTTTGACACTTCGAAAGTTTATTACAA
>JBBQPP010000296.1:0-5424 GCA_038217255.1 Bacteroidales bacterium
ATCTTCAAAAGGAAAGAAAAGAGACAAGAATTAAAACCTGTTGAGGAAAAAGACAAGCCATCAGAAAATGACGATGAATCTAAAGATAGACCGATTTGGACAAAGATTAAAAACATTTTTAAAAAGAAAGAAAACTAAAATATTTTCAAATAATATTGACTCAGGTATATATAAAAAAGTTTAATTTTGAGAATTCAAAAATTCGGGGTGTAGCGCAGTTGGCTAGCGTACCACGTTCGGGACGTGGGGGTCGGAAGTTCGAGTCTTCTCACCCCGACAAAAAACTGAAAAAGCTTGTATTTCATTTGATTTACAGGCTTTTTTTATTTTAACGAAGTCAAAATAAACCATAATAAACCATTGTAAAGCCATTTTCCAACAATACAGTCATGAAGCATATCCAAAAACTCCGCATTACAGATAATATATTAGCTAATATGTAATTTTATTAATTATTTTTAGCTATTATTTTAACCATTACAAAATGTACGGATTAGAACCAACTCCTTTCGAGCTTAGTAAAGAGTTAGCAAAAAGACATCGCATCCTACGAAAACACCGGCAATATCACTGGAATCGTTTCTAAAACTGATGCAGCTTTTAAACCGACTGAGTGAATTTGATAAAATACTGCTCGAAAAAGAAAACCTTAATGATGAAACTTGCAACGCATTTGGATTGAATCATGCAAATTCGATTATTGAAAAGGTTCAGGATGCAATAAGCAAATGGGGAGCAATTGCCATTGATTGCAGCGTTTCAAAAGAAACAAGTTAAGGCATTCAAAAGGTATTTGGTAAACTTACTGATTAATTCAAAATGAATTTATTGTTTCCCCCAATAATATTGACAAAATTCAATGTTATCATCCAAATATTTATGAAAATACTTAATCAATTACTTCGCCAAAACAACTTTCATCCAGTTCAACTTCGCCTTCAGTTAATTCCGTGAATCGTTCAACAAAAACAATTTCATCAGCCGGGATGGAATCTTGTTGCGCGCTTTGTTGGGTTTTATTTTTATTTGAATTACAAGCCGTAAAAAGGACGACAATCAGGATATAAAAAAGGATAGTAGATTTTGAAAGTTTTTTCATTTCTATATATTTTAGGACAATTCTTTTTCAGTTCCTTTTTGGTTATTCGACACTAAAGTAGCTATCTTATGTTTTCCATAGAATATCCTTTTTTGCTGTTACGTTTTTTTAGCGAGTTTTAATGCACTTCGACTCTTTGAAAAAATCAAAATTAAAAAATGTGTTACCAAGCGCCCTCATTTTTTATAATTTCAATCGCTTTCCCCAAGAGTTCATCTCGTCCTTCCCGAATCCCTTGAATGGTAGGTTTTACCTCAATATCCGGAACTATGCCAATACGCTGAGTTCCTCTCCCATCCGGATAATAAACACCAATACCTGAAATCCCGGCTTTTAATCCTCCCGGTAATGGGATTAATGAGATATTTCCGTCAGCTCCTTGCGTTTGGCTGCCAATTATAATTGTATTATCTCCAGCCCTGAATGCCATAGTGGTATATTCGGCCAGACTTATGGTTTCTTCATTCACAATGACGACTAATTTTCCTTGAAAATAATTTTCAGATATAGGATTTTCAAAATCATATAAGCTACCACGGTTTCCTGCGTTATTATTTAAAAACGGCACATTACGACTAAAATTAAATTCTCCCGGATTATTTAAGTTTCCTGTTGTAAATTTCGCAAAAGGCTTTCTTTTCGAAGTAAAAAATTCACCCAATGCAAAATGCACCAAAGTGGCAGGATAATTCCGAATATCAATGATGATTCCTTTCGCATTCATAAAAGACTTTTTAATATGGGATATTTCTGTGTCTTTAATGGTTTCAAGTGTAATATATCCGATAAACATAGAATCTTTATCAATCATTATACTGTCATAAGACAATTTACCATTTGGTTCGTCCATATTCAAATCAGACCTTTCATACATTGTTAATTCTTTTTGCTTTATTGTTCCTGAAGAATTATAGACGATATGAATTGAATGATTATTCGAACGTAGCAAATCGGTTGCCATGTAATACATTCGTGCTGCTTCGTTCGATGCCGGATAATATGATTTGATACTGTCGATGATATATTCTATCTTTTTGCCGTTTACATGGGTTATGAAGTCGCCAATTTCCAAACCTGCAGTTTCTTTCAATTTCGGCTTGAAATAGTCAATAACCGTTAATTTATTTTCAATAAACCGAACCTGAAAAGGCGCATACCTTGTTCCTCTCAATGAGTCTATTTCATTCGTTCTAAGAGGCGCATATCTAGTTCCTCTCAATAGGTCTTTTTCATTTGCTTCTAAAAGAAATCTTGCATGCGTATCATTGGTTTCGCCTGCAAGTTGAAGTACGGCCAATTGATATTCCAATGCCGTTTTTGCGTTAATAAATATGGGGATGTATTCTCTCAATACTTCATCCCATTTTTTGTCCGTTAAATACTTATATGGGAAAAAATATTGGATTATGTTCCAGTACCGATACAACGCCAATAAACGAAGATTTTTGTCGGGAAAAGAAGTTGAATAAGCTTGTTCGTTTAAAAATTCAGGATTACCATCATAATACGCCTTCTTAATATAATAATGATTTCCCTGGTGCCTGTTTTGATAGATTTCTTTTATCTTTTCTTTTAAGGCAGTGCTCATATTTCCATTTTCAACCCATGAAAAATCAGGTTTTTGATAAGCATCGGCAGCTGTTTCCTTACAGGTCGTACATTCAGGCAATTCACCGTATTTTTCTATCCATCGAAGTAGTGATTCGTCCCGCTGCCTGGTATTGTTTACGTTCATGAATTCTGGCAAAAACTGAAACAGTTCATCATCCCAATCATATTTGCCTTTTCCAACTTCAGGGTGATGATACTTTAAAAAACCCCATATCTTCCCCAGTAATTCCAAGTTGGTTATCAAAAAATCTTCTTCGATTTGCGGCTCAGTATATGAATCAGAATTCGGACTTCTAGCTTGACCGCAACCTGATGAAATTGAAAGCAGGAGCAAAAAAAACAATAAGCTATACGGATTCATAAATTTCCCCTGTAAAATGCAAAAATAAACTCATTTGTAAAAACATAAACGTTCACCATTTCGATATGTTATAATTTAACTTTAAAAAACCTAAAAAATGCGAATAGGTAAATTGTCGTTAGTTGTAGGCAAAAGGCAAATGAATCCCTGCAATGGAAGGGGTACTTTTGCCGTGCGGTGCACAAGGCTTTTCGACCGAAGAGTTGAATAGCACCGAAACATTGCGAATTATGAGCAGCGATGCTGATGAGAATGTGAGGGAGAAATGCCGGTGTATGGGAACTTTGATAATTATTAGATTTACTCGTTCAACGCGATTATTTCCTCAACCTCAAAAACAGCGGTAAAAACACCACAATCACTACCAGCGAAAAAATCAATCCGCCCATTGCTCCCGCGGTAAAGGCGAACCAGACTATTCTTCCAGAGCGACTGGAATAATGTATCCTCTGACATTATTTGAAAATCAAAACTATTGGTATTGAATGTTGATACTATCTCATTATTAATTAAAAAGGTTTGTATTTCAGAATTACATGATTGTCATTTGCGTTAACCAACTTGTCATAAACATTAATAAAATCAATAGATACTTTAGGGTTATTCATTCCTTTTTCAATTGTCAAGAATTCGCTTGCCGATACCATACTACAAAATGAGTCATCATACATAAAGTCAAAAGTATAATGCATCAGTTTTTCAGATTTTTTCTGGTCAATACCATAGCTTTTAATTGTGTATATTTTATTATTTCTTTTATTAAATAAAGTTATCACACTGTTTCTCCTGTATGTAAATTCAAATGATAGCCAATTTTGTGTTTCCAATGGATTTGACATATTATGACTTATATCCCTACTGTTAAGTAAATCTAATCCAAAATCAGACAAGCTATTTAGTTTATTAGGAATAGTTTTGGCATCAGCACCATGCTTAAACTTAACAAAATACTTTGCAAACAAGTCGCCATTAATTATAGAGTATATTGTATCGTTCCCTACAACAGGATTGATTAATATTTCAGCTCCACATCGTAGAAATCGATGCTGTTTGTCTTCTAACTTATATTTAAGAGGGAAGTAATTCTTAACTAATTTGCTATCGTCCATTTTATACATTGCAAAATGATCTTTCGCCTCTTTTTCAATGCCCATTGTTCCTCCCCAAATATAAAAACTCAAGGGTTGTACAAATACAAATTGGTAGGGGTTACAAAAAAAATCGTTAGTTGCAAAATCAAATCCCAAATATTTGTCTAAATATTTTCCGTCAGGACTATATCTGAGAATACGTTTATAATCCAAAATCAACACATTTCCTTTCTCGTCAAAATCGAAATCGCGAATTTCAATAAATTCACCAGGGCCTCTGCCAATTTTCCCAATCTGATGTGAATAATTTCCCATTTGATCAAAAACATACAACCCTCTCAAGAAATCAAGTATAAAAAAATGGTTGTTGTGGAAAGCGGCTTTTAAAGGCATTACCAAATGGCATTCTTTTGACGTTTCAAGTGGAATGTATTCCACTTGCCTAAATACCGAACTTATATTTGATACATAATTGTACTTTTCAGGCATATTAATAACCTTAATTTGCTCAGAATTGATATTTGATTGTTGGTTTGTTTTCTTAAGGCTACATGCTTGAAATACAATTATTGCTATAAGGAAAAATGCGTTTTTCATAGTATTATTTTTTATTTTATAATTTAATCCTCCTTCGGAAAGCGGTAGTTTTACGGATAAACATTAAAATGGGTTTAGTTTCATAATCATAAATTTTGTTTTTCTGCTTCAATCTCAAAAACAACGGCAAAAACACAATAATCGCCACCAATGAAAAAATCAATCCGCCCATGGCGCCCACTGCAAATGCGAACCAGAAGACTTCTTTTTGTCCGCCCAAAACAAATGGAATCAACCCGAGAACCGTTGATAGTATGGTTAGCGTTATGGCAATAATTTTTTGGTTGTAAGCTTTCAGATAAGTTCTTACGGTGGCAGGTTTGCTCCTTCTCGCGGTAAGGTTGTTGAAGTCGTTGATGATGTAAATGGCGGCGTTTACCACCAGTCCACTCAGCAGGATAAACGAGGCAAAACCTCCCTGGTCGAAGTTAAACCCGAACAGGTAGAACGTTAGAAATACCCCGATAAATGAAATGGGGATTAAAACAATTACTGCCATGGGTTTTAGCAGCGATTCGAACAAAATAGCGGTAATGAAATAAATAATCACGATAATGAGCAGCAGCAGCCAATACTGTTTTTTGTCTTTGCTGTCCCAGTACCAAAACGATTCGGGTTTTTGTGCTTTGTAGCCCAGCGGCAAAATTTCGTTGATGGCATCAATT
>JBBQPP010000297.1:0-5417 GCA_038217255.1 Bacteroidales bacterium
TGATGTTGTATTGAAGGAAATGGTAAGTGACAGTATTGAAATTCCGGATTCTCACCCGGCTGTTGCTCCGCTTTTGTCGGTTATCCCCTTACAGTTGCTGGCATATCATATTGCGCTTCTGCGTGGCTGTAATGTTGACCAACCAAGAAATTTGGCAAAATCTGTAACCGTAGAGTAAATTGAAAGAATATATTGCCACAAATTCACAGATTAAAAAGCGAATCCATCATAAGAATTAATGAACCTGTAGCGTAATATCATCAATTAAAATCAGCTTTTTTTTCGAATGATTTTTATTATTTACCGTAAAAGAAACTGATATTTCACAATGTTTTACTTTATCTGAAAACTGTAATTTTTTTTTTCTATGAAGCGAAAAATCAGGATAATACTGTTTATAATTACCTCTGTTATTGCAATATTAATCATTTCATTTACACTTGGCAGAGAATGGTATGAAGGTAAAAATCAAAGCATTTTTTCCTTCGCATTGATTCACTTTTCCGGCTATTTATTTTTTTTACTGATGCCGGTTGAATTGGCATACATATACTATCTCTCGTTTTTTAGTAATATGGAAATGTTTGCGGTGGCATTGGTAACAGCCTTTGCCGCACAATTGATTGATTATTTTATCGGGGTTTCTGTAAGTTCAACTGTTGTAAATAGCCTGGTTGGAGAAGAACGAATAAAAAATGCCGAAAAACATATTCAGAAATACGGTAATCTTACCATATTCATTTTCAATATTTTACCACTTTCATCATCGATAATTGCTGTTGCAGCCGGAATGATAAAATACAGGTTTACAGGATTTATTTTTTATAGTATGGCAGGTTTGGTTGTAAAATACGCCATACTTAGTTTAATCTTTTAATTATTTTTAAAATATAAAAATTTTAGCATTCATTACTTCCAAAATATCCAACCCAATGGGTAGAATTAAAAAAATATATCTTTGTCCCCTGAAATTTTAAAAATGAAATTATGAAGGCTTATTTATTTCCCGGTCAGGGAGCACAGTACCCGGGGATGGGAAAAGATTTATATGAGAACTCGGCGGAAGCCAAAGCATTGTTTGAAAAAGCTAACGAAATTTTGGGGTTCAATATCACCAAAATCATGTTTGAAGGCACAATTGATGATTTGAAAGAGACAAAAGTTACCCAGCCAGCCATTTTTCTCCATTCGGTTTTACTTGCAAAAACAGTAAAGGATTTTACACCCGATATGGTTGCAGGTCACTCACTTGGCGAATTTTCAGCATTGGTTGCCAACGGCGCTTTAACATTTGAAGATGGTTTGTCATTGGTGTATAAACGTGCATTGGCAATGCAAAAAGCCTGCGAGATGGAACCTTCAACAATGGCGGCAATTGTAGGTTTAGAGGATAATATTGTTGAGGAAGTGTGTGCATCAATTGATGAAGTTGTAGTTCCTGCCAATTATAATTGTCCGGGGCAACTTGTTATTTCCGGTTCATTTGCCGGAATTGACAAAGCCTGTGAAATGCTTACTGTCAGAGGTGCAAAGCGTGCATTAAAATTAACAGTAGGCGGCGCATTTCACTCGCCCTTGATGGAGCCTGCCCGCGAAGAATTGGCTGCTGCAATCAAATCAACAACTTTTAGCAACCCTGTTTGCCCGGTTTATCAAAATGTGAATGCACAAGCTACTTCTGATCCTGAAGTTATAAAACAAAACCTTATTGCACAATTGACTGCTCCGGTAAAATGGACCCAAACGGTGCAAAATATGATTGCTGATGGCGCAGATTCATTCACGGAAATTGGGCCGGGAACGATTTTACTGGGACTTGTTAAAAAAGTAGATAGAAATATTACAACAATTGGTGTGAATAGTTATCAGGGATAATTTAACAGAAAGCATAAAAAAATCCCGGATAATATTCCGGGATTTTTTATGTTTTTTTTTTAAGATCTGAGTTGTGCGATTCCTATTCTAATTCCTTTTTCTGTAACATCCTGTAAATGGTTGATTTCCCAACTCCCAGTTTGCTGGCTACTAATCTTACATTTTGGTTGTATTTAATAAGAAAATGTTTTATAATTTCCTGTGTGTATTCCTCAATTGTTTTCTCCGTAGCCAACAGGTTCTGAACGTTATTGTCAATATTCATATTCAAATGGCTGGCTTTAATCACATTTCGGTTGCTTAAAACACATGAAAGTTCCATAACTGCTTTTAACTCACGAATATTTCCAGGGAAGTGGTAACTGAGGAGCATTTTTTTTGCTTCATCTGAAATCTCTTTTTGTTCCATGTCGTTTTCACGGCAAAATTCATCAACAAAATGTTTTGCAAGTAAAATAATGTCATTTCCTCGATCGCGCAATGGTGGAAGTTCGATTGGGAGGCCAAGCAAACGGTAATACAAATCTTTTCTGAATTTTCCTTCCGCAATTAGGGTGCTCAGGTTTTTGTGAGTTGCCGTAATTATCCTCACATCCAACGGTATATTTTCTGAACCGCCCAACCGAACCAGTTCGCGTTCCTGGAGTACACGTAATAATTTTGCTTGCAGTCCAAAATCAAGATCGGCTATTTCATCAAGAAACAAGGTTCCTCCGTTAGCCAGTTCAAATTTCCCGATTTTCCTTGAATCAGCTCCAGTGTAAGCCCCTTTTTCGTGTCCAAAAAGTTCACTTTCTATAAGACCATCAGGAATTGCAGAAACATTTACCGCGATAAAAGGTTTGTTGCTTCGTTTCGAATTGTAATGAATTCCCTTTGCAACCAGCTCTTTACCGGTCCCGGTAGCCCCTGAAATAGAGACAGATATTTGTGTTTGGATAGCTTTATCCATCAATTCGAAAATATGGTCAATTTCCCTGCTGTTTCCCTTGATCAGGTTTCTGAAATTAAATTTTTCTTTTACCGCATCTTTTAATATGATGTTTTCAGTGCGAAGTTGATCCCTTTCACGGATGTTTTTTATTACGTTGCTTAACTTTTCGCGGGAATCAGCCGCTTTCATAATGTAATCATAAGCGCCATTTTTCATCAAATCGATGGCGGTATTAATATTTTCCTGGGCCGAAATAATAATTACGTTGGTGCCGGGCATTCTTTTCTGAATTTTTTTCAAAACATCATATCCGGTCATATCCGGCAGCGTATAATCCAATGTTACTAAATCAGGTTTTTCGTCTAAGTTAGCCATAAAATCACGCCCGTTATGAAATACCTTAACAAGGTAACCATCGTCAATTAGTTGTTTTTTAAGTATTTGAGCATAGAGGGTATTATCTTCTACCACAAAGATTTTATACTGCGAACTTAATTTGGGTTTGGCCATCGTTGTAAATTTTTTATTAAAGGTACTAAGTTAAAGTTTATATAATGGTTTTTGCAAATCTATAAATGATTTAAAAGATTTTTCCGGCTGTTAATGTTTTGCAAGTTAAAATGTATGTTAAACCTGAATCTCTTTGATAATTTTAGTATTAATCCTTCCAAATTCCTCAGTTTGTTTTTATTTGTATGAAAATTAATTCAAGTTTGTTTTGGTTTAAAATCAATTGTTAATTTTATAAATATAAAAATTCAAATTAAATGAAATACAAAGCGTTTCACAAATTATCATACGGGTTATATATTATTGCCACAGAACTTGATGGTACAAAGTTCGGGTATATTGGTAATACAGCTTTTCAGGTAACTTCCGAGCCTTCGCAAATAGCGATTAGCAGTCATAAAAACAATTTCACAACCGAAAAAATACTTAAAAGTGGTAAGTTCTCGATTTCAGTTTTAAAAAAGGACGTAAATACTTCATTGATTGGCGAATTTGGGTTTATGTCGGGCGCAGAATTCGATAAATTTCGAAACGTAAAAACAATAACTTCTGTAACAGGGGCTCCAATTGTTGTTGATTCTGCGGTTGCATGGTTCGATTGTAAAGTATTAAATTCGGTTGATGTTGGGTCTCATATTTTAATCATTGGCGAAGTGCTTGACAGCGATGTCCTTTCAGGTGAAGAGTCGTTGACTTATGAGTATTATCGTGAAAAATATAAAATGCTTGCGCCTAAAAATGCCCCTACTTATGTTGAAAAGGAAAAACTTGAAAAAGAAATCGTTCCGGAAGCCCAACCAAAACCGGATAATAATGAAGAACATGAACATGTATTTAACGAAGAAAACGGTACTTACACTTGTAGTATTTGTGGCTTCCAATATGATCCGGAAGAAGGAGATCCTGCTATGGGAATTCCTCCCGGAACGCCATTTGAAGATTTACCGGAAGATTATAAATGTCCAATTTGTAACGCTGGAAAGGACTATTTTAAAAAGGATTGAGTGTGAAAATGCCACAGATTCAGAGATTTTTTAATCTACCCAAAAACCAGTGGCATTAATAAATGAAAAGGAGAGGAAAACTAAAAATTTCCTCTCCTTTTTAAATTATAAACTTCTGTGGCTTCCGTCGCAATACGGTTTGTTTTTCGATTGCTTGCACTGACACAAGTAAATTTCCTTTTTTACATCTATTTTAAATTGTACCGGAAAAATTCCTGACCCTTGATGCGAACTGTCGCAAAAAGGTTGGTTTTTACTTTTCCCACATGCACACCAGAAATAAGCTCCTGGCTCTAAAACAACTGCGGCAGGAAATTTTGCGGCTATTTTTGGACTTTCCATAAATTGTTCAATGTTTAATTTTAAAATACATTTATTAAACACAAAATAATCTGAATAGTTTAAAAAACTATTTTGTATGCAACAATATGATTGTCGAAAAATGTAGGAACTAAAACTAAATCATGCTTTAAATCATAGTCTATGTCGGCAGTATTTAGTTCTTGTGCTGTTGTATCGAGTAATTTTATTGTTTTGCCGTTTTTGTGAATAAAAATTTTTCCAGGCCAGTTTGAAAATACAAAATCGCCATCGTTGTTTTTTTCCAAACCATCAACTCCGCCGGCATCTTCAATTAATTGAGTTATTTTTTTAGTTTGAATATCAATTTCATAAATATTTTTATCGCCCACAAGCAACTTGCCTTTTTCAGCCATTAATCCATTTGGCGTTTCAAGTGGCTTTCCTTCCATCCAAACCGTAAATTTGCCTTCATTCAACACATGAATTTTTGCCGTCCGAGTGTCCGACACAAAAATCATCCCGTTCATGCTGGCAGTTACGTCGTTTAAAAAAACTGCACCGGGAGCATCATATTTTGCTAAAACCTTACCTTTTTCAATGTCGATTTCCACAAGTTTATCAATGTCAGCAACATACAGTTTGCCTTTAAATATTGCCAATCCTTTTGGTGCATCAAGGTTTTTAATCCATTGCAGGTTTTTAACACTTCCATCCGAATTTAAAATTGAAATAAACCCGTTTCCATCTTTTTGTGAAGGATCACCATCAATGTTTGAAACATAAATTACATC
>JBBQPP010000298.1:0-5409 GCA_038217255.1 Bacteroidales bacterium
AGCGGGTTTTTGAGCGGGGCGACGTGGAAGATATCCGCCAGTGCCGCAGATATTATGGCGATGAAAAAGTGACAGAAACGTTGTTGAAAGCCAAATATTTGCCACTTCACACAATTTATTTCGTTAGTGCAATTTTTAACATACCAATAGATAATTTCAGATGCTACAAACTAAGACAGTTGAACCCGGAACTTTTTCCTTACTAAAAGAATTAATGGAAGTCCCTTCACTTGAATCCTTTGCACTTGTTGGAGGAACTGCGCTTGCATTGCGTTACGGACACAGGAGTTCAATTGATTTGGATTTATTTTTCCACGAAAGTTTTGATAAAATTGGAATTGTTAAAAATCTTGAGGAAATTTTCAAACAACGATTTATTTACAAACAAGAACATACTCAATTCGGTATTTTTTGTTTTATCGATGAAATAAAAGTTGATATTGTTCATTACCCACATTTGCCCATAGCGCCAATTGAAAATGAAAAAGGAATCCGTTTTTACAGCAGCAATGACATTGCTGCAATGAAAATTCAAGCCATTCTTGGACGAGGAAAAAAGAAAGATTTCTGGGATTTGCACGAACTTTTAAAACACTTTTCGTTGCAACAAATAATGGATTTGCACAAACTGAAATACCCAAGCCAAATGCTTGCAATCAGCATACCACATGCAATAACTTATTTTGTTGATGCAGAAGAAAGTGAAACTCCAGTGAGTTTTAAAAATCAATCCTGGGAAAAAATCAAAAAAGATATTAGTAAAACGGTGAATAGTTATTTACGATAAACTTTCGCTGAACTCCTAAGCAATATTCGTGTAAACAGCCTGGACATCATCGTCTTCCTCTAATTTGTCAAGCAGTTTTTCTATTTCTTCCAATTGTTCTTCGCTAAATTCGACTGGAGTAGTCGGGAACCTTTTCAGAAGGGCTTTCGAAACATCAATTTTTAAACCGTCCAACGCGTGCGACATATCGCCAAAAAATGTATAATCGGCATAAACATAAACTTCGCCTTCGTTTTCTTCAATTTCTTCGAGACCGGCATCAATCAGGTCAAGTTCCAAATCTTCCAAATCCATCCCTTCGGGTTTTTGGAAAGCGAACACAGCCTTCCTTGAAAACATAAATTCAAGCGAACCGGTAGGCACCAAACCTCCGTGGGCTTTGTTGAAATAACTTTTTATGTTGGCAACTGTGCGGGTGGTATTGTCGGTGGCACATTCAACAAAAATCAATACTCCATGTGGTCCTTTTCCTTCGTAGTTTACTTCCGCAAAATCGGCGGCATCTTTTCCCGAAGCACGTTTTATGGCTGCATCGATATTTGTTTTGGGCATGTTTTGCGCTTTGGCATTCAAAATTGCCGTACGGAGTGCTGCATTTGTATCAGGTTCTGAACCGCCTTCTTTAGTTGCAATGGTAATTTTTTTAGCGAGTTTCGGAAAAATCCGTGACA
The DNA here is from genome assembly GCA_038217255.1 of Bacteroidales bacterium. GTDB lineage: Bacteria > Bacteroidota > Bacteroidia > Bacteroidales > Prolixibacteraceae > Draconibacterium. The sequence continues at coordinate 1,459 of JBBQPP010000298.1, forward strand.
TTTTGTCCCAACGTTTTTCCTTTGCTGCCCTGCGGTATTCAAATGCTCTTCCCATGAAAATTGATTTTTAAAGTTTTGTGCGAAAATAAACAACTGAAACGATAAAAACGAGAAGTGGAAAGAAAAAAAGAAAGTCGGAAGTTGAAGAATGTTGTCGGGTTATCGGGTTGTCGTTGTTTTGATAAAAATAAAGTCAACAATTTAAAGCAATAACAATTAATCCCAATCAATATTCAGAAACAAAGAGAACAACGACAACAATTACAACTTTAAACTCGAAACCTGCCCGGTTTTGTTATCCAGGCGGGCTTTGAACTCGGAACTTTGAACTTTGAACTCGAAACCCGCAACTCATTTCAACTTCTCAGGTTTGCAAACTTTATCATCATTACGCACCTTCGCCCCACACTTTTTACATTCGTATTTTGCGTTTTCCTTATCTTCGAAATCCTTCTTTTTACAAGCTTTTTTGCCCATTAAATATTTTGTTGCTCCCGATGAAAAAGAACAACATTTACAGGGAAATTGTTTTTCAGGTGCTCTGCAATCTTCTCTGCCGAATAAACCGAACGGTGTTGTCCGCCAGTGCAACCAAAGCTTACAGAAAGGTGGGAAAAATTGCGTTCAAGATAAGTTTTTACCGATTGGTCAACAATGAGTTTCACTGTATTCAGAAAAATTCCTATTTCTGATTTTTGCTCTAAAAATTCCTGTACTTCTAAATCTTTGCCTGTCAAAATTTTATATTCCGGGTAACGTCCAGGGTTGTTAATTGCCCGGCAATCAAAAACATGTCCTCCACCGTTCCCTGATGGATCCACCGGATAACCATTTTTGTATGAAAAACTTGTAACTGTAATTGTTAAATTGCTTTTGGTTTGGCCGATTTCTTTTAAAACTTCAGAATGTGTCAATTGGCTTAAAACACTGAAAAGTTCTGGCAATTCCACTGGCAAGCGAACATCCTTAAGCAAATATTCCAGGTTTTTCAGAGCATATGGGATACTTTTCAGAAAGTGTTCTTTTTTCTCGTAAAAGCCACGAAAACCATACGCGCCCATCGCCTGCATAATTCTTATCAATACAAAACCTTTAAAATAGGCTGCAAAATCAGCATTATTTACGGGCAAGTATTTTTTCAATTCAGCAACATACAAATCATGAAGTTGCTGTCTGATGCTTTCGGGAATATCAGCTTTTCCATCATATAACAGAGAAGCCAGGTCGTATTGAAGCGCACCTCGCCTCCCACCCTGGTAATCAATAAAATATACCCTCCCATCTTTCAACATTACATTTCGCGATTGAAAATCACGATAAAGAAAATAGTTTGAATCAGCGCTTAACAAATAATCGCTAAAAACCTGGAAATCATCCTCCAACGCTTGTTCGTCAAATTGAATTTTTGCAAGTTTCAGAAAGTAGTATTTGAAATAGTTCAAATCCCACATCATAGAGGTTTTGTCGAAAGCTGCCCGCGGATAACAAACGGAATAGTCGAGATTTTTGCCGGCAACTATCTGAATTTTGGGTAGTTCTATCAACACTTTTTTATATTCTGAAATGATATTTTCAGAAAAACCCTCTTTTTCACGGGTATCACTCAAAAAATCGAAAAGCGTAGTATTTCCAAGATCTTCGAGCAGATATTTTTTCAAATCGGAACTCACTGCATAAACTTCAGGAACAGTTAAATTATATTTAATAAAATGACTGGTAAACGATAGAAATGCAGTATTCTCCTTTACATCAGAATTAAATGCACCAATTACTGACCGGTTTGAATTTATCAACCTGCAATATTCACGGTACGAACCTGACGTTGGAAGCATCTCAACGTTTTCAACTTTCTCGTTAAAATGGTGTTCAAAAAGCTGTATGATTTCGTTTTTATCTGAAGTTTTCAATCTATTCTTTTTTAATGTTTTATGATAATGATTATTTCAACAATACTTAAGCGCAATAATCAGAAGTTATTTTTTAAGCCGGGTATCAAATTCAAAGTCCTTACGTTCAATCCATTTTACTTTAGCATAATCATGGTGTTTACAATTCAATATATAATTATGGGCGCTGTGGATGATGCAACTGGGAACTTTTAGCGCTAAAGTTGAACCTTCCTTAATCCATCGCTCCCCCATTTCACTAAGAATAGTGGGAGCTGGATATAATTTCCAATTCGCAGGTAACTGGTCAATTGTAATTTCTGAAATTGAATCATCCGGGATTTCTAAAATCAGAATGTCAAGTTTCGGAATTAACATCGGCGGTGTATGAACAATTGTTTCCAAAAGGGCAATTTCCTTATTTTCTCCGGTATATAAAACGGGCGAGCCTTTTTTATTCCACCTTCCACCGTATGCAGCGGCACCAAATCCGCTTAAATCACCAGCATATTTCCTTCCTGTAATCCTGAAAACCTGCATAATTAACTAAAAACACCATGTTCAATTCTGCCCAAAATATCTTTCACTTTTGTCACTCCGCCTGGCATCTCTATCAATTCGTAGGGTTGCATTCCCCCAAGTGCGGTGTTGGGAAGTTTCAACCATTTGAAAAAGTTCTCTTGATCTCCAAACACCTCTATTCCATATAGAAACATATCAACAATTTCAAATAGTTTTATAGAGAAATTTCTGTCCAAACTTTTATTTGCCTTGGTCCAACGGTACAAAGTAGGTTCTGATACATTTAACATATGAGCAATTGAATCTCTTGATAAATTAAAATATGACCTAAAATTTTTAATTACAGCAGCGTCAATACCTATATTAGCTAAATGAATAAAATCAAAAGGATTTTCAACTCTGGAACTAATATATTCTGTTCCCAGCACATTAATTAATTTCTTATAATGTGCAGTTGTAGTTTCTACTTGTTGTATCATTTGATAAATTATTTTATTAAATGAACGAAGATAGTTTTAAAAAGTTTAATCTCAAATTTTATTTTCATGGGTTACAATATTTTATTCTTAATCGTAAATCGTACTTTTAGCTTCACAAAAAACTTTCATGAACAGAATTAAATTAATTATTACGTATTTTTTAAAAATACTTCGAAATATATTGATTGCTATCGGTATTTTCTTTTCGATTTGCGTAGTTTTTGCATTAACCGAACAACCCTATTGGGGATATCATTGGTTGGGAACCAGCAAATCGGAAATGAAATGGAAACCCACACACATTATAATGATGGGTGGCGGTGGAATGCCCAGTCAAAGCAACTTAATGCGCAGTTGGTATGTTGAAAAAGCCGCAAAAACATTCCCCGAAGCAATTGTGGTAATTGCAATTCCGGGAGAAATATCTGATAGTTTGAGCACTCCTCAACTTGTTAAACGGGAGCTGATTATGCGAGGCGTTAACCCGGATAAAATTGTTTTTGAACATGAAGCAACCAACACACGTGCACAGGCTTTAAATTGCCAAAAAACGATAATAATGCAAACGCCAATTTTATTGGTGACTTCGCCTGAGCACATGCGTCGATCAGTTTTGTGTTTTCAGAAAGTAGGGTTTGAAAAAGTAAATGCCTTACCGGCTTTTGAAAATGCGTTGGAAGGTGATTTGTCGTTTAAAGATGATGATTTGGGCGGAAATAAAACCGGTGTGCCCGACGTAGGCAAAAGCATAAATATGCGCTACCAACTTTGGAACCACCTGAAATATGAAATTCTAATTGTCCGCGAAATGGTTGCGTTGACGTATTATAGGTTGCGCGGGTGGATTTGAGGAAAGACGGAAGATGCGAGTTGGAAGCGCGAAGTCCAAAGTTGGAAGTGGAAAATGGGTGTCGCGGTTTCCAAACCGCGATTAAATAGAAACACATTTCACGGTTAACAATATCCTACTAAATGGACTCATGCCATGACTTTAAGTCATAGCATGAGTTTTATCTACCTACCCCAAATTCTCAATAACCTGTTTCAATTTTTGCTGAACTTCT
>JBBQPP010000299.1:0-5403 GCA_038217255.1 Bacteroidales bacterium
AGGCAGGCATGGCGCAAAACGGTTGCATGTTTTGCACCGGTGCTTTAGCCCGGTGATAATACATGAAATATGGAATTTAGCTTTAGCGTTTAATTTTGTTTGATCGGTTGTTTTTGAGCGAAGACAGTTATTAAATGCTAATGCTATTCGACAGGAATAAATTTCATCTCGCCAAGCTAAAGCCTGCCTACCGGCCAGGCAGGCATGGCGCAAAACGGTTGCATGTTTTGCACCGGTGCTTTAGCCCGGTGATAATAGAAGAAATGAGGAATTTAGCTTTAGCGTTTAATACTGATTAGTCGTTTTAGTGTGAAGGCAATTATTAAATGCTAAAGCTATTCAAAAGAAAATTTCTTATCGCCCAGCTAAAGCATGGCGCAAAAGTAATCTCCCCCAAACCCGCTTTTTCCCCAAAAAACTTTACTTTTGTCGGATTCAAAAAAACAGGTAAAAAGCATTCAAAATGAATATATCATACGCTTGGTTAAAAGATTACATTGCGATTGAACAGTCGCCCGAAGAAATTGGCAAAATCCTAACCCAAATCGGTCTTGAAGTTGGTGGAATAGAAGAAGTTGAAACCGTAAAAGGCGGAATGAAAGGGCTTGTTATTGGCGAAGTTGTTACTTGTATTCCCCATCCAAATTCTGACCATTTAAGCAAAACAACAGTAAATATTGGCAATGCCGATTTGCTGGATATTGTTTGCGGCGCACCAAATGTAGCCGCCGGACAAAAAGTGGTCGTGGCACCGGTTGGCACAACACTTTACATGGGAAATGATGAATTCACGATAAAAAAATCAAAAATCAGGGGCGAAGTTTCGGAAGGAATGATTTGTGCCGAAGATGAAATTGGGATTGGCACCGACCATGCAGGAATTATTGTTTTGGATGAAAACGCAAAAGTTGGCACCGAAGCAAAAGATTATTTCAAAATTGAATCAGACTGGGCAATTGAAGTTGACCTGACACCAAACCGTATTGATGCTGCTTCACACATTGGTGTTGCGCGGGATTTGGCGGCTTATTTAAGAAAAACACAGCAAATTGAACTAAAACGGCCTTCGGTTGAGGGCTTTAAAGTAGATAACCACAATCTCACAATTCCAGTTGAAGTAAAAAATACTGAAGCTTGTCCGCGTTATTCAGGAGTTACCATTTCGGGAGTTACCATAAAAGAATCACCAAAATGGCTGAAACAAAGGCTGAAAACCATTGGTCTTTCACCAATCAATAACGTAGTTGACATCACAAATTATGTACTTCACGAAACCGGTCAACCTTTGCACGCCTTTGATGCTGAGGCAATTAAATCTGGAAAAGTTACTGTCCAAACTTTGCCTGCGGGAACAAAAATGATTACCCTCGATGAAGTGGAACGGAAACTCGATGAAAATGATTTGTTGATTTGCAATAAAAATGAACCCATGTGTATTGGCGGCGTTTTTGGCGGGATTGATTCCGGCGTGAGCGATTCAACAAAAAATATTTTCCTTGAAAGCGCTTATTTCGATTCGGTATATATCCGCAAAACAGCGCGCCGGCATGGTTTGAATACCGATGCTTCTTTTCGTTTTGAGCGCGGAACCGACCCAAATGGTGTAATTTACGCGCTGAAACGTGCGGCACTTTTAATCAGGGAAATTGCAGGTGGTACAATTTCTTCGGAAATAGTTGATATTTACCCGGAACTGGTTGCCGATTTCAAAGTTGATGTTACTTACAAAAATATCAAACGACTGATTGGCAAAGATTTGGGAGAAGATACCATCAAAAATATTCTTTCTTCACTCGAAATTAAAATCGAATCGGAAACCGAAACCGGACTTTCGCTTTTGGTTCCTCCATATCGTGTTGATGTGAAACGTGAAGCCGATGTGATTGAAGAACTTTTGCGCATTTATGGTTACAACAATGTTGAAATTCCAACACAGGTAAACGCTTCGTTACAAACTGCCGAAAAACCTGACCCCAATTTAGTGCGGAATTTAATTGCCGAAATGCTCACTGCACAAGGTTTTAACGAAATCTGGTCGAACTCCTTGACAAAAGCGAGTTATTATAGTGGATTAAAAAATTATAAGGAAGAACAGACAGTAAAAATGTTAAATCCGTTAAGCGCCGACCTGAACGGAATGCGGCAAACACTTTTGTTTGGCGGGCTTGAAAGCATTGTTCATAATGCAAACCGTCAAAACAAAAACCTCAAATTATACGAGTTTGGCAATTGCTATTTTTATAAGGGAACTGAATTGAAAGATCATCCCGAAAAAAATTACCGGGAAGAAGAACACCTCGGTTTGTTTATTACCGGAAGTAAGGAAAGTGAAAGTTGGACAGAAAAGGAGAAAGCTACTTCGTTTTTCACAATAAAAACTATTGCAGAAAATATCCTGAAACGGCTTGGATTGCAAACCAGCCAAATGCAAATTTCAGAAACAGAAAATGAGCTGTTTTCAGCAGTATTGAGTTACAGTTTTAATAATAAAACATTGCTCAACCTTGGAATTGTTGCCAAAAAGTGGCTGAAAAAGTTCGATATTGAAAACCCAGTTTATTATGCCGATTTCAACTGGGACAATGTTTTTTCAATACATAAAAAACACAAAGTATTGTTTGAAGAGTTGCCAAAATTCCCTGCCGTTCGCCGCGATTTGGCGTTGTTGATCGACAAAACTGTGAAATTTGATCAAATCAGGGAAATCGCTTATAAAGTAGAGCGAAAGATATTGTGTGAAGTTGATTTATTTGACGTTTATGAAGGGAAAGGTATTCCTGAAGATAAAAAATCGTATGCTGTAAGTTTTATTTTGCGCGATGATAAAGGCACTTTAAACGACAAGCAAATTGAAAAAACCATGCAAAAATTGGTTGATACATTTAGCAGGGAACTGGGAGCTGAATTGCGTTGATTTATTTTATTATTGCCACAGATTCTCAGATTAAATCAGTTTTACATTGATTAACTATCTGTGTAATTCCGCACAGAAAGATAATAGTTGAAAATCATGAATAGAGAAATTCTTTTGAATGAGATGATTGATAAAATCCAACTTTTACCTGATTCAGAACTTCAGGAAGTAAATGACTTTGCCGATTTTTTATTGAGCAAAATCGAAGATAAAATCCTCCTTGACGGAATTCAAAAACTTACTACTCATTCAAAAACATTTGAGTATTTGAAAGATGAAGAAGACTTGTATTCTGTTAATGATTGTCATTAATCATGCAAAACCACGCTAAAGGAATTCTATATGCTGCCATAACAGCTCTGTTTTGGGGATTTTTGGCCATTGTCCTTAAAGTAATTGACACCGATTTGGAGCCAGAAACAATTGTATGGTTCAGGTTTGTACTTGCATTTTTGATGTTGGCTGCATGGCAAGCTGCAACAAAAAACACCAAAGCATTCCAATTAATTTTAAAGCCGCCCTTGCTTTTGATTATTGCATCGCTTGCCCTCTCCTGGAATTACATCAGTTTTATGATGGGAATTCATTATACAACACCAAGCAATACGCAGCTCTTTATACAAACCGGCCCTATTTTACTGGCAATTGCCGGAATTGTGTTTTTTAGGGAGAGAATAAACAAACTTCAAATAATAGGTTTTGTGATTGCAATTTCAGGAATGGCATTTTTTTACCGCGACCAGTTAATAGCCTTTTTTGATGTTCGCGGAGAATATAACCTGGGAGTTGCATTCACACTTACAAGTGCCGTGGCATGGGCAACTTATGCCGTTTTGCAGAAAAAATTAGTTGTAAAATATTCAACCGAGAGCCTCAATCTGGTAACCTTCGGATTACCTGCTTTGCTTTATCTGCCATTCGTAAACTTCGATTCGCTTTTGTATATTAATTGGGTGACCTGGCTTTTGCTTTTATTTGTTGGGTTAAACACATTGTTTTCATACACTTTTCTTTCACTTGCCCTTAAAAATACAGAGGCAAACAAAGTAAGTATTATAATTATTATTAATCCGGTAATTACTTTTATAACAATGGGAATTCTTACCCGGTTAAATGTTAGCTGGATTCAGCACGAACGATTTTCGGTAATTACAATATTGGGAGCTTTTCTTGTTATATCGGGTGCAATTTTGGTTGCGAAACGACAAAAACAAAGAACCATAAAATAAAGATTTACCAACTTTGCAATTCGTTAAGATTCGGATTATCTTTAAATCATGGTTAAAAATGAAACTTTTGCATGCAATCCTAACAATTGGGTTGACCAATACGCCGACGAATTTTTCAGATTTGCCATGTACCGCATAAATAATAGCGAAGCAGCAGAAGACCTTGTTCAGGATACGTTTCTTTCTGCGTTAAATTCACTCGATAATTTCAGGCGCGACTGCCCTGAAAAATCGTGGTTATACAATATTCTACGCAACAAAGTCATCGATTATTTCCGGAAAAAGGTAAACCAGGAAATCAGAAAAAGTAGTACCGCCAACGAAATAGACGATGATTCGTTTTATGGTCATTTTTTCAAGGATTCAGGAAATTCAACAGACCACTGGAATGAAAATACAGCCCCTAAAAACTGGGGGATTTCTGCTGATCATATTATGGAAAACGAGGAATTTATGCAATTTTTAATGCTTTGCCTTTCGCTGCTGCCCCAAACCTGGGCAAAAGTTTTCAGTCTGAAAAACATTGATGATTTTTCCTCACCAGAAATTTGCAAGGAATTGGACATTACTTCGTCTAACTTATGGACAATCATACACAGGTCAAAACTGCAATTAAGAGGTTGTCTTGAAAAACGTTGGTTGGAAAAATAAAAAATGAAGTTATGAAGTTGATGCAAAAAATAATGCTTTCATGCAAACAGGCTACTTTTTTTAGCTCGGTCAAAAATTTCCGAAAACTAAACTCGTTGAACCGGGTTCAATTAAAACTGCATTTAATGGCTTGCAAAAACTGTTATAAATTTGACAAACAAAGCCAAATCATCGACAAGAAATTATCTGACGTTCAAAATAATATTCAATTATTATCTAAAGAAAGGCTGGCTGCTGAAAAAATAGCACTCATTAAAAAGTCAGTAAATCAATCTATCAAATAAATTAAGATAAATAAATCTTATTTTCCTGTAAGGTTTAGTAAATTGTTCCGTCTTATTATTCGAAAGATATTGTATTAAAAAACGGAATAAAACATTTATTAAAATTTTAGGAACATGGAAAACAACAAAAAAGTAAACCTTATTTTTTTTGAACCACTTGTTTTTGTAAATTCGGTAAAATTTTGAAAACCGCAAATATGAAAGCAATCATTAAATTCGCGAAAATTCCAAATCTCAGTCTTAATCTTTGCCTTTGCCTCGGCCTTTTCCTTTTCACTACCTGCAATACAAAAGAATCAAAAATTATTACCGTAACCGGTGAAAT
>JBBQPP010000300.1:0-5363 GCA_038217255.1 Bacteroidales bacterium
CCGATTAAATCGGCACCCAACATTCCCTGAATCAATTCTTTTCGCCACGGCAACGTTCTGAAAACCTCATATGAAGGAAATGGAATATGCAGGAAGAACCCTATTGTAACTCCCGGTTTTTTTTCTTTTATCATTGCCGGAACAAGTAAAAGCTGGTAATCGTGAATCCAGATTGTGTCACCATCTTCGAGGGTTTCCATCGTTTTATCCGCAAACTTTTGGTTCACCACTTTGTAAGCTTCCCAGTAATCCGAATTGTATACAATAAATTGAGAAAAATAATGAAACAGGGGCCAGATGACATTGTTGCTAAACCCTTCGTAGTAGAGGTTTATCTCCTCTTTTGTAAGTTGAACTACCAGGCAGTTCTCTTCTTCTAATTTTAAATCAATTTGTTGAATGTCTTTTTTTGTCAAATCATCCGATTCTATTCCCGACCAACCAATCCATTTTCCGCCATATTCCTTATAAATTGAACGCATTCCGGTGGCTAGTCCGCCAATACTTGGCGTTAATTTTAAATCACTTTCATTCCGTTCAATACTAAAAGGTAAACGGTTTGAAACAATGTGTATCTTACTCATATATTTTAATTTTTCTGTTTATCAGATTAGAGTTTTTTTTTGTAAAATCTAAACTTTTTTTATTAAAGTTTTAATTGTTGGCAGAAAAAGATAATCGGAACAAGATTTTTCTGCTACAGTTTCAATATACAATTTATTTTGCATTTATCAAGTTAAATGTCATATTCCAAAGATACAACGGAATACCTGGTGTTTATTAAACTAATTTAAAATATGATTTTGCAGAAAACATCAAAGGAGACGTTTGGATTCAAAATATGGAAAAAATAACTTTTCAGTCGTCATAGCTTATTTTACTTTTACTCACTTAACGATTTTAAAAACGAGCGTATTACTGAAATAGATTCCATATTAAATGCTGCTGCTGTATTTTTTAAACCAACTTTTATGGTGATTGCATCTTTTGGCATTTCTCTAAACATATATTCATCTGTCCAGTCATCACCAATAGCTATAATACAGTCATATTGTTTATTTTTCAGGAAACGCATTGTTGAAGTTCCTTTATTTATACCACCGGTTTTTAGTTCAATTACTTTATTGCCTTCCATTATTTCAAGGGTGTCATTCGCAATCATATGCCTCAATTCATTTTTTAGTTCGTAGGCATACAATTCTCCTTGTTCCAACTCTGCTTTAGAATAATTCCAAACCAGCGAATAATTATTTTCCTCGATTAGAGCGCCGGGTGTGCGGTCAACATATGTTTCTAATATTGGCCGGATTCGGGATTTCCAATTATTACTATTTGTATTAGAAAACATTTGCCATTTTTCTCCTTGTTTTTTTAACCAAAATCCATGCTCACTAATAAGATTCACTTGATGATTTCCAAATAATTTATCCAAATCTTCATGAGCTCTTCTGCTAATAATGGTCAAACTATTTCGTTTATCATTTTCAAGTTTTAATAATAATTCGATAAGTTCCTCATCCGGAATTACCATTTTTAGGTCAGTTCTATTTTTTACTAATGTCCCTTCGTAATCAAGAAAAACCGCTCTCTTTTTTGCATTTCTAAATCGGTTGACAATTTCATTTCTCACCGAAGTTGTAACTAATTTTGCCAAATAATTCTGTTGTATATTTTTAATTTTTTTTAATACCCTGGTAAATTCTCCTGCCCATTTAACCACGTCGTACCTGCTGATTCGTTCCTGCAATACCAGCATTCTCCGGTATTGTTCTTCTTTGGGCATTGTAAGCGCCTGAAAAATGGTTTCTGCAATTTCCGATTCATTAAAGGGATTAATAATCAGAGCCTCACCCAATTCTTTTGCGGCACCGGCCATTTCACTAATAATAAGTACTCCGGTTTGGTTAAATCGTGAAGCGACGTATTCTTTGGCAACCAAATTCATACCATCCCGAACTGGAGTTATTAATGCCACATCAGATTTACAGTATAACTCAACCAAACTTTCAAAGGGCATAGAACGATAAAAATACCAGACAGGCATATAATTAGCATCTGAAAATCTCCCATCAATTTTTCCAACCAATTCGTCGATTTCACGTTTGAGTAATTTGTACTTTTCAACTTTACTGCGCGATGGTACGACTAACATTATCAATGTTACCTGATTATGGAATTCAGGATATCTTTCAAGAAAAAGTTCAAATGCCCGCAAGCGATCCGGAATACCCTTTGAATAATCCAACCTATCGATAGACAAAATAAATTTACGCTGCGGTGAGACAAGTAAATATTTTTCCAATTCCCGATGCAACTTTGATCTTTTACGTTGCGGTTTATGGATTATTTCATTCGCCTTTTTATTGAATTTAGCAAAATCAATTCCCATCGGGAATGCATCGCCCAAAACAATCCTGTTATCTACATTAATTTCATTGTACGAGGTTTCATAACCAAATAAACGACGAACCGTGTTAAAAAAATGTCGTTTATAATCATAGGTATGAAATCCTATTAAATCGGCACCCAGCATTCCTTTAATCAACTCTTTCCTCCAGGGTATTATTCGAAATACTTCAAAAGATGGAAATGGAATGTGCAGGAAAAAACCAATAGTTACTCCCGGCTTTTTTGCTTTTATTATTTCCGGTACCAATAATAAATGATAATCATGAATCCAAATCGTATCGTTATCATCCAATATTTCAAGAGCCTTTTCTGCAAACTTTTGATTTACTTTTTTATAGGCATCCCAACATTTTAAATTGCACTCGATGTACTGAACGAAATAATGAAAAAGTGGCCAAATAATATTATTACTAAAACCCAGATAGTAAAGGTTTACTTCTTCTTTCGTCAATTGTAAAGAAACACAACCTTCAGTTTCAAGCATTTTATCAATCTGCTTAATTTCCGTAATATTCAATTTATCACTGCTTATTCCCGTCCACCCAATCCATTTTCCTCCATATTCTTTATAAATCGAACGCATACCAGTGGCAAGCCCCCCAATACTTGGCACGAAAGATAATTGACCTTTGCTTTTTTTAATACTAACAGGTAACCGATTGGAAAGAATATGAATTTTGCTCATTTTAACTTGCTTTGGTTTAAGAAATTTATAATCTATCCTTATACGCTTAAATCCACATATAACCATAATTCAAATATGTCTACGTTTCTCAATCAATTTAGATTCAACGGTTTTGCAATCAAATTCTACCATATTTTTCATTAAAACGAAAAAAGAATAAAACAAAAAGATGAAAATTCATATCCGATTTTATTGGATTTATCAAATTTAAAAGCCACATTTCCAGCTCTAATAAGGGACTAAAATTGTTTATGAAAAATTTGAATTACGGTGTTATAGGAAACTGCAAAAGTGCAGCTTTGATTTCGGAAAAAGGAAATATTGAATGGATGTGTTTGCCTACTTTTGACTCGTCATCGGTTTTTGCCAAACTTTTAGACGATAAAAAAGGTGGCAGTTTCGATATAACTGTAAAAAATCTGCTTACAATAAAACAGTCATATATCCCGAGGACCAATATTCTTGTTACTCGTTTTAAAAGTGAGGAAGGTATTTTTGAAATACTCGATTTTATGCCGCGTTATCCCAGCCAGGACAATGGCAGTAAATATTCACCCCCTGACGTAATTCGCTATTTTAAGCATATTGACGGCGAACCTGAATTTTTAATAAATTATAATCCCCGTCTCGAATATGCCCGGTTTCAAACAAAACATAGTATTGAAGGGAATTACATTAAATCAATCACCCTGGATGGGGTGTACGATTCACTTTACTTTTATTCAAGCATTAATCTGAAATCATTTTTAAACTCATCTTCTATTCAGTTGATAAAAGATGAATTTTGCCTGATAAGTTATAACCAAAAATTGCTGGAGCAGGATGTAAGGCGTGCCAACTTAAAAATGGAGCGTACCAAAGTTTATTGGCTAAACTGGACAGAGAAAACCACATCTTTTAAAAGATATGAGGAAGAAATTGTCCGCAGTGCATTAACGTTAAAAATGCTGAGTTTCGATAAAAGTGGCGCGATTCTGGCCGCCATTACAACTTCGCTACCCGAAACAATTGGCGAGGAACGAAATTGGGATTACCGGTTTTGTTGGATCAGGGACGCATCGATGGTTGTAAAAATTATGACATCGCTGGGACACCACAAACTCGCCCGAAGTTATTTGAATTTTATAATTGATATTTTACCCGAAAAAGACGAAAAAATACAAATCATGTACGGAATCCGTGGCGAAAAGAAACTCACTGAGCACAAATTGGAGCATCTTGCCGGTTACGAAAATTCTTTTCCCGTTCGCATCGGAAACGCAGCTTACAAACAAAAACAAAACGACATATATGGTATTTTACTTGATGTAATTTACCAGCATTTCGATTTGATTTCGGTTAGTGTTGAACACAGCGAAGAGTTGTGGACTATTGTGAGGAACATGCTGAAAGTTTTAGAAGCCAACTGGCATAAACCTGACCGTGGAATTTGGGAAATACGAAGCGAAAACAAACATTTTACTTTTAGCAAAGTGCTATGTTGGGTAGGTGTTGACCGCGGTGTAAAAATTGCGCAATTGTTAAAGCGCGACCTATACATTCAACCCTGGTCGAAACTACGTGAAAAAATAAGATTCGACATTGAAAAAAATGCCTGGTCGGAAAAGAAAATGTCCTATTCGCAGGCTTATGGTTCCGATGATTTGGATGCTTCGGTGCTTTTAATGGAATCATACGGATTTCTGCCTGCCACCGACCAGCGTTATATCAATACTGTTCTTGGAATTCAGAAAGATCTTGAATATAATGGTTTAATGTATCGTTACAAAAACAAAGACGATTTTGGAACACCCAATTCGGCTTTCACCATTTGTTCGTTTTGGCTTTCAAACAGTTTGTATAAAATTGGGCACAGGAAAGAGGCAATGGCAAAATTCCATGAATTGATGAAATATTCAAACCACCTCGGTCTTTTTAGCGAAGATTTGGATTTCACAACAAAGCGGATGCTCGGAAATTTTCCACAGGCATACTCACACCTGGCGCTAATTGAAACGGCAATTAACATTTCCAACGGCGAAGTAACCGAAGAAGAGGAAATCAGGGATAATATACATTGAGCCACCTACTTTTGTTGTCTCCCGAAACCAAGCCGGGTGATAACTAATCTAAAATGAAAGTAACGACAAAGTGGAAATAAACGTAGGTTATTATACAAGACGTTGTGCGTCATACTGACCCGTCCTAAAATATGTCTACACTAAAAAAGTAGATATGTAACCTATAAAAATTGAATTATGTTACAAGCAAATTTAAATGACTACAAATT
>JBBQPP010000301.1:0-5363 GCA_038217255.1 Bacteroidales bacterium
ATAAAAACACAACGATTGTTCGTAACAAACAAGGTGGTACAGGGAATCTTGTGTGTTTGAAAAATAGATGGGTTGAAGTTCGTTCAAGGCTTGTTCAAATTGGTTCATTTTTTTGTAACAAAGAGCCTTTCTATATTTAAAATAGTTAATATCTGACAGATCTTTGGCCTGAAAAATCATTCGTTCGTATTCAATTGAAGCTTCAAAATAGTTCCCCGAATCATACAAACTATCGCATTTCTGGGACGAAGCTTTGCTAATCAAAAAAGTTTCGCAAAGGAATATGAAGCTGAAAAAGTACTTGATTGTGTAACGCATTTTTATATTCATTTTCAATAATTCTCACCGATATCACCGATCCGTAAATATTAGAAACGTAGTTAGCAGCAAAAATACTTCCGAAGAAAATCGTCTTTGCATTGGCAATTCCCAGTTTATGGTAGTTTTCCCATGCGATTAATCCGAAACCAACCGTTCCAATCATTGATGCAATTCCTGCTCCTGTTTTTCCGGCATAAATTTTTCCGGATCCAGGAATTATTCCTGACATTATTCCAGCCAAAACCGGTGATTTTGGACGATGTGTTTCATGCTCGTTAAAGATTTCTTCAAAGGCAGTAACTTGCTGGCTTATTGTGGCATTATCCGGATTTACCAATTGGAGTTGTTCTTTTGCTTTCTGCCAATTACCCTGAAGTATATTCATGCCAGTTAATTCAAAGTTTAGGAGCGATAAATTGGGTTCCTCCTGAATGCTCATTTGCTCAAAAATATTTCGGGCTTCCATGTAATTTTCAAGATAAATTTGGTTGTATCCGGCAAAAAAATGTGATTTCCAATAAAACGGGGATTCATTTCGTACTTCGAGTAACGAAAGAGTCGATTGTTCAAGATTTTTAAGCGAATAGTTAGCCCAACCCAGGAAATAATTCAAAGAATCCTGTTGCTGTTTTTCGTAATTTAAAGTATTTCTCTCAATCAGATAGATTACCTCTTTATAATATCCTTTATTAATGAGATGGCTGATAAAAGGAATATCGCTTTTAACCTGACCAAATAGGGTTTGAACGGTCAAAACACAAACGATTAGTCCGAGAAATTTCTTCTCATTATTGTTGTTTACCTTCATTAGTAATCGATGGAATCCATGAAAAGAATAATTATGCTCCTGTGTGAATAAATTTTATCCATAGCCGGATCAATATTTAATTATTGGATCATTGAACTTGTGCGTTTTTCTGTCTATTTCTTTTAGATTTAGATCGGTTGCAGCAATTCGATTACATCGGCTCAACCTGTCAAACGACAAAAGTGTACCTTTTACCAACCCAAATTCCTTAACTGCATGTTTGCTAAAGTCTGAGCAGCTTGGGGAGTATAGGCAACTGGCTGAAAGGTGTTGCGAAAAAAGATTTTGGTAAACATATAACGAGCCACCATAAATCAAGCTAACCGGATTACTATTTTTGAATGTTTTGGGTTGATTTTTATAGATATAGGCTCTTTTCGAAGAAATAGGAATTTGTTGTTTAGCTACTAAATCAGCAAGCAGAAAATCGCTTTTTAAATCAATTTTCTGTGCGTAACCTGTTATCGTCACTAAAAGAAAAAAGAATAAGAAAAGGCCGGATCTATTTGCTTTCACCGGCATTAAGAGGTTTTGCATTTTCTGGAATTTTGAAATTAAAGTAGGAATTATCAGCCGTCGTTGAAACTTTTACATCAGAAAAAACAGTTCGGTTTATGATTGAATCACCCGAAGGTAAATAGCTTATTTCTATTATTTTCAGCGGGAGCCTGAACCGTTCAAAATCGTTGTAATTGAGGTAATAGATTTTTTTCAATATCTTTTCTTTGTTTGCCTTGTATTCTGAGTAAATGGGGAATCCGTTGTCAAAAACCATTTTTACTGTTTCTATTCCACGCAATATCGAAGGAGCTTTCCAAAGAGTAACATAATACTGATCTTCAAATGTATTTGAAACCAGGCTAAATCCCTCATCCGCAAGTCCAAGGTGATCGGTTAAATTATTTGCAAAATAATAGATCAGGTTTCTTTTGGACGACATCTCCGTTATCTGTTTGTAAACAACTTCATTTTTCGTCGGATAATATGTCTTAATTTCTCCCAATGCGTTAACAACCATTATATAGTCAGGCGACGAATGATAATATTTGGTAATGGTTTGTTTGTCATTATCGAAAAACAAATCTATTTCACTGGTGAGCTTATTTTTATTTTCGAGAATCTCCGAATGCTGTTTCAGCGAAATAAAACTTCCGGATTGTGCCAATAGTGAAGTGCACCAAGCCAAAATCTGAAACAATAAAAAGATTTGTTTAAGTACCATATTCATATAAATACGTAAAAAAAGTGTCTGCTTTTTTTAAACAGACACCAATATTAATAGTTAAATACACGTATTACCACATAAAAAATTTGGGATTGTCTATATACGGACTAATGTCTTTATTATCAATGATCAGCACGACGAAGTCAATCAATGGAACAATACCGAAGATCCCCCCGCAAGTTAAAATATAACCTATTCCGGTTAATGTTTCTGTACCTAAATAAAACCGATGAATTCCCAATCCACCAAGGAAGAAATCCAGCACAATAGCAACAACAGCATCTTTTTCCTTAGAGGCCATAACTGTTGAAGAAATATTTGATGGGATAGTGCCTAATTCATTGGCATTAATCGAAATCATACTGGTCTCAGTTGCTGTTGCAAAAAGTTGATCAATTGATTGTTCATCTATCGAATATGATGATGCATTTACATTTTTGACAGAGAGAACAGCTACTAAAAATAAAACAAAAACAATAGTTTTTTTCATAATTTATAAATTTTGGTTTATTGAAAGCACTAATATAGCCATTTTCCATTTATTGTCAAATCCATCTCCTTAATCATTTAAAATTTTTGATGCAAATACCAAAATCTCTTTTATAATCCGACAGCAATAAAAGATAATTTATTGGTTTCCTGGAATGGTATTATTACAGAAGAGCCTTCAAATACAATTACAGGGTTTTTTATTTGAGAATCGATATGCCCGCAGTAATGAAACAGAATATTGTACATTTACGAAGCGAACCACGAACCAAGCTCATTGTTACAATCAGAAGAGAGTCAGAATATGAAAAAATTAAATGAGTTATCTGCAACTGCAATTTCCGGAAACGATATAAGTTCATCCTGTTTATATGTTTCGGCATTGGCCATTATTTATGCGGGACAATACGCCTGGATATCGCTTCTTATGGTGGGTGCAGTCCTTTTTTTGTTTCGGAAAATTTATGGTGAAGTTGTAGGTGCCCTGCCGCTTAACGGAGGAGCTTATAATGCGCTGTTAAATACAACGCGAAAGTCAGTGGCTACTCTTGCTGCAACACTTACCTTACTTTCCTATATGGCTACTGCAGTTATTTCAGCAAACGAAGCGGTTCAATATGCCCACAGCATGATCCCATTGTTACCAATTATAATTTCTACAATTACCCTTCTGGCAGTTTTTATGGGTTTAAGTATCATTGGTATCGGAGAATCATCCAAAGTTGCTGTTGTAATTTTTATTTTCCACCTTTTATCACTGGTTTTGCTTTCATTTTTTTGCAGTTGGTATTTATTTTCGCATGGGTTTGATGTGTTTACCGCAAATTTCAAATTGCCTCCCAAAGAAGGAGGAATAATAACTGCCCTGTTTTTTGGATTTGCCGCCGCCATGCTTGGAATCAGCGGTTTTGAAAGTTCGGCCAATTTTGTGGAAGAACAAGATAAAGGTGTCTTTCGGAAAACATTAAGAAACATGTGGATTGTGGTCATTGTATTCAATCCATTAATGGCATTTTTAGCACTGGCTATCATTCCAATGAGTGCAGTTGAACAAAACCAGGAAGCGCTTTTATCTTTTATGGGAAAGGTATCCGGTGGTTCATGGCTTTCCATGCTAATTTCAATCGATGCCTCAATGGTATTGAGTGGAGCAGTTCTGACATCTTTTATAGGAGTCAGTGGCCTGGTTGAACGAATGACTTTAGATCGGGTTCTTCCTCCTTTTTTATTAAAGAAAAACAAAAAAGGAAGTCCTTATCGCATTGCGATGGCATTTTTTTTATTGTGTGTTTCTATTTTACTTATTACAGAAGGAAAATTAAGTGCTTTGGCCGGCGTATATACCATCGCATTTCTATCTGTGATGGTGCTGTTTGGAGTAGGAAATATTCTGCTTAAAATTAACCGTAAAAATCTTCCCAGACCTGAATCTTCAAACTGGCTTTCATTGTTTGTGGCTATTGCAGCCGTTTTGATCGCTATAATTGGAAATGCGATATTGAATCCGGCCTATCTCAGAGTTTTCTTTGAGTATTTTATTCCTACCTTCCTGGTTGTCATGATCATGCTCAATCGTATTCCGATTCTGAAAATACTCCTCAATATCATTAAGTACATGTTTGAACCCATTCAGAATACGGTTATGAATACCAATAATTCCATTCAGAAATCCATTGATAAAATCAATTCTCAGGAATTTGTGTTTTTCGCCAAAGGCGATAATGTCGAAACCTTGAACAAGGTCATGCTATATATACAAAAGAATGAAAATACCAGAAAATTAAAGATTGTAACCTTATATGAAAAAGGTATAATGCCATCGAAACAATTGATTTCTGATATTGAGGTATTGGATCGGGAATATCCTGCAATTAAAATTGATTTCGTTCGCATGGAAGGGATATTTGGGCCGGAATTGATCAGTAAGTTGTCTAAAGAATGGAAAATACCGATTAATTTCATGTTCATAGGTTCGCCAGGCGATCATTTTCCGTACCGGATTGAACAGCTCGGTGGAGTAAGATTAATCATTTAGGGAGAGTTAATTTCTTCCGATTTTTAGGTGCAAAAGATGAGCTGTTAAGACTCCAACAAATAATGATCGAAAACAAACGATTTACAAAAATGGGTTTTCGGTCGGAAGGTTGTTTTTGTTGGAGAATACGATTTCAATATTGGATAAGATTGAAGATTACCGCATTGTACTGGAAAGCGATTCAAAAAGGGCATTGGACAACGAGTTTTCGGCATTAAACGAAAAAGAAGTACAGGAGATTGAAAAAAAGTTTGGAGAAATATTTAAAATCGAAATATGAAGCTAAAAATAAAAAACTCATGTAAGTGATTCACTTACATGAGTTTGCTTTGTTCTGCTATTTGAAAAGTGGAGCTGGCGGGAGTCGAACCCGCGTCCAAACGAGGAAGCAACAAGCTTTCTACATGCTTATCCCCAGACTTGTTTTTCGAATAAACACCGGATCAGGGCCACCAATGTTTACCTTATCTCTTTTATTTTTGTAA
>JBBQPP010000302.1:0-5339 GCA_038217255.1 Bacteroidales bacterium
TGGTCTTTGGGAATATTTCTCACATCTTTTGGCTCAAAAAGCAGGTATTAATGTGGCTTCTGCGCGCTTGATGCCCGAAATGGAGAAATACCACACCTTTCTATCTGAAAGATTTGACCGAACCAAAGAAGGCAAACGTATTCATTTTGCATCGGCAATGACCATGCTTGGACGCTCTGATGGCGACAATTATGCGAATGGATATGGTTATTTGGATATAGTAGATTTTATTTTGAAAGGTTGTACCAATGTTGAAGATAATCTCAGAGAACTTTACCGACGGGTTGCATTTAATATTTGTATAGGCAACACCGATGACCACTTCAGAAATCATGGTTTTCTGTTGGTCGCAAAAGGGTGGACGCTTTCGCCGGCTTATGATGTAAATCCTTCATTAAACGATTACCAAAGTCTTCTTATTTCCGCCACATCAAATGATTCGAACCTAAACATATTGTTGGAATCATGTGAAGAATATATGCTTGATAAGGAACTATGTACGGACATTATTCAAGAGGTGGTCATTGTCGTAAAAAGCTGGAAGACATTGGCTAATCGACTGCAAATTCCAAAATCGGAAATGGAGAGATTCAGTACGCGATTCGATAAGCATATAAGTGAATGGTTATGATATTATACAATAGTTGCCGGAATCCCGAAAGCACGGTAGCAGACGAATTCCAGCCGTTCTTTTCTCGCGAACCAAATTACCCGTCGGAAGCAGAACCCGAAAAATCATTTTTCGAACATTGATTTCCTCTTGTCGGGAATGAAAACAATTATCACCAAAACGAAAAGTCCCAGGAAATCAAAGAAATAGAAACAGGTTAACACTGAACTAGAATACTATTGCTAATTTTAATTACCTGAAATATTGAATTTAGTACACGAATTTTTTTATTGTAAAGAAATCATTTTGCATTTTTAGAAATTTATATTGCAAAAGTATTAAAATTAGCGGGTAGATATAAGTTTTGTGCAAGGCGCACACAACATTAAAAATAGAGATAAATTAATGGAACTGAAACGAAATGGATATCAGGAAATAAATTTTTGTTTTGTCATAACTTCAAATAAGAATACAGCATATTATGAATAACCTTCAAAAATTATTTAAACTAATCGGAACCGGGTTCACCAAAGACCAATATTATGAGTCGATGAATATGGCTCTTAAAAGGTTGGATAATGAGTACACGATGCTTCATTATCCTCTTTTTGTAAAAGAGTCCGATAGTTTTATTCAGGCACAGAAAAACCTTACTGATTATTGCATTTCATTGCTCAATCCCATAAAAAATAAAGAAATTATTGAAATAGGTTGCGGAAATGGAGTTCAGGCGCTGTACATAAATGCCAAATATTTTCCCTTAAGGATAACCGGAATTGATATCAACAAAGCCAACATTGAAATTGCCAATGGAGAAAGAGATCAGAGCAATTTGCATAATGTACAATTCTTTGTAGATGATGCTCAAAACCTTACTCAGGTCCCATCAAATTCCGTTGACGTTCTGCTTAACATTGAGAGTGCTTTTCATTATCCTGATAAACCGGCATTTCTGAAAGAGGTGAACCGCATTCTAAAGCCTGGGGGACAATACCTTATTGCCGATATTTTAACCACCCGTAAGAAAAAAAATAGATTTATGAAGTTATGGGGGAAAACAATGGTTTATCATTTTTGGAACAAAGAGCAATACGAGGAAGAATTTTTAAAATCGGAACTTGTAATTAATAACCATGAAGATATAACTCATCGTGTGATAAAAGGCTGGAGCAATTACCAGAAATGGATCCCAAAAATAAAAAGGGAATTATTTTTACAAAATGTAATGTACAAAATATTTTATATTATTAATGCCAAACTAAATATCTACTTTTTAAGGAGCCGACAGCAATATGTAATTTATGTTGGATGCAAACCTACACAAACTGCATATAAGCAAAGTCGGGCTGAGTGAATTGCTGATCACAACATTTAAAAGCAACTAATTGAATCCGGACAAGAAGGAGATCCGAACTTCGCCCACTGGCCAAATGCAATACCGGTGTGTAAAAAGCAGAATCCCGGTATTTTCTATTTTCCAGTAGATTCTTTTTTAGCGTCCTTTTCTTTATCCTTGAAATACCTGCGTAATAAAAAATTGTGTTGAGCAGCTTCAAGGTCTTCATCTAATTTTTTGGAGCTACTCTCCAAATTTTTAATCGTTTCTTTTAAACGTGCACCTGATTCTTCGTCGTGAAGCAACACGCCAACGGTACTGTTCGTGTTGTTGCCCGCCAGTTTCAGATTTGTAACAAAAACCATTGCAGTATCAGCAATTTGCTGCAACTGCAAAACAGAAGCTTTTACTGAATTAAAAACCACAGTATCTGTTGTTAATTCGTTGGCCAGTGTACCTTTTTTATTTAGGTTCGAACTAAAATCTGCCAGTGAATTGACAAGAAGATCTGCCTTTGCGGATGCACTTTGTAGTGATGCAGTCGCGGCATTAATGTTTGAATACACCGAGCTGTCGGTGAGTAATTTCCCTATGGTTCCTTCGCCGGCAACCAATGTTTTGCTGATGGTTTTGAAATCGTCGGTAATCGCCTTAATGTTTACATTATTTTCCTGAAGCGTGTTGATCATATCTTCGGAAGTAAAGGTTTTTTCTACCCCCAAAGTATCTCCTTCCTGAATTTCGGGGTACTTTTCTGTACCTCCGTAAATAACAAGGATTTTATTCCCGATTAATCCATCGCTGCTCAACTTAATCATAGCATCTTTTCGAATATATTGCTGTGCTTTTTTGTCAAATTTCAAGCGGACTTCCACCTGCGATTTTCCATAAAAATCCAGGCTGCTCACCGTGCCTATTTTAACTCCCGAGAACCAAACATTGTTGCCTTTTTGCAAACCGCCCACATCATCGAAAAGTGAAACTATTTCCATTTTATTTGTAAATGTTTCATGCAGGTTGCCAACCATCAGTGTTCCTGTAACTAAAAATGCCAAGCCCATAAAAATAAAAAGTCCTACCATTACCGGGCGTTTATTTGTTGTTTCATTCATTTTCTATTGTATAAAATTGTAATTAAAAAAACCTTTTATCTGTTCATCATCCGAATCAAAAACATCTTCAAATTTCCCGTCTTTTAAGAATTGGCCGTCAAACAACATGGCAATCCGGTTACCCGTGTTTTTTGCACAGGTAAGGTCGTGTGTTATAATGACAGAACTTGTGTTGTATTTTTGCTGAACTTCGTTGATAAGCTCAATGATTTCTGCACTTGTAATAGGATCTAAGCCCGAAGTTGGTTCATCGTACAACATTATTTCTGGTTTCAGGATCAAGGTGCGTGCGATGCCTATTCTTTTGCGTTGCCCGCCTGAAAGATCGGACGGCATTTGATTTATTTTGTCTTTTAAACTTACTGCATCGAGCACTTCTTCCACGGCACTATCTATTTCGTTTTTGCTCAGATTTTTCACATTCATGGTTAACGGGAATGCCAGATTCTGGTAAACATTCATGCTGTCGTACAAGGCGCTGCTTTGAAACGAAAATCCAATGCGCAGCCGCAAAGCATCCAATTCAATGCGGCCTAATTTATCTACCTGTTTTCCCAAAACAAACACATCGCCTTTGTCGGGTTTTAGCAATCCCACGATTATTTTTATTAAAACCGATTTGCCAGTACCCGATTTGCCGAGTACGGCCACATTTTCGCCTTTAAAAAGTTTAAAATCAATTCCTTTTAAAACATCCAGATTTCCAAATGATTTGAATAATCCTTTAATTGAAATCACCGGTTCATCCTTCTTCGAACTATATTTTTCTGTTACTTCCATTTCTTTAAAAATATCGAATCCAATTCGCCATCTGAACAAAAACAATTTCCTCAACAAAAATCAGGAACATGGCAAGTACAACTGCCTGATTTGCTGCTCTGCCAACGCCACGGGTTCCCTGTGTGGCATTATATCCTTTGTAACTCCCCACAATGCCAATTGTAAAACCGTAAACAATTGATTTCGCAACCGCTGCAAATATGTCGAGAAAACTGATGGATGAGAATGCATTTTGATAATAAGCGATCAGGCTCGTACTTTCCTGGGCGTGCACGTTTACAAATGAACCCAACAATCCGAAAAAACTGCAATATAATGCCAGCATCGGAATTGTAATTGTGGTGGCTAAAACGCGGGTAACCACTAAATATTTAAACGGATTAATTGCCGAAACTTCCATTGCTTCTATCTGCTCGGTCACTTTCATTGAGCCAAGTTCTGCACCTATCCCCGACCCCACTTTCCCAGCACAAATAAGTGCCGTAACCAAGGGACCCAATGCCCTTACTATGGCAATTCCAATTAACGATGGCAGCCATGATGCTGCCCCAAAATCTTCAAGTGAAGGGCGTGATTGTTTTGTAAAAACGACGCCGACAATAAAACCGGTTAGGGTAATTAACGGGAGTGATTTTAAACCAACTTCGAAACACTGGTGAATTAATTCACGCAGGTGAAAAGGTTTTTTAAATACTTCCTTAAAAAAAAGCGCTACAAATTTCCAGGCATTGTTAACTCCTGTAAAGTAATCGTCAATTCCTTTTGAAAATATATATTTTTTAGTTTTTGTACTGTTCATTTAGCAGTTCTTTGTTTTGAAGATACGTATTTGCTTCAGCAGGTGTTCCCAAAAAAATGGCAATCCATCGTGTTTTATCTTTTTGTTCCATAATTATTTTAATGGTCAACGTGAAAGGTGTGGCAAGGAACATCCCCACCGGCCCCAAAAGAAATCCCCAGAACAGAAGAGACAGTATTACAATCAGCGCTGACAAGTCCAATCCTTTTCCCATGAGTTTTGGTTCAATAAAGTTGCCAAGTACATTGTGGATAACTACAAACGAAGCCAGTGTCCAGAGTGCGCCACCTAATCCCAGTTGAACCATTGCAAACAGAAATGCCGGAATAGTTGCGAAAATTGATCCGATATTCGGTATATAATTCATCATACCTGTTAACAATGCCCATAGCAGAGGATAATCAACCCCAATAATCAACAGAGCAATATAGGTAAAAACTCCAATTGCTACACATATTAATGTTTTTATAGCCAGGTAGTGCCTGATATTTTTCAGGATGGTAGAAATATAAAGAATAGATTTATAAGATCCGTTTGTGATTGCTTTTGCTTTGATAATAAAACTGCTGAATTCCATGAGGATAAAAAGTATAATAAGAAAGATAAGAAAAGCACTACCAAGCATTGTGAAGAGTCCTTTCACCGCACTTGCTGTAAATTGTTGTATTCTTTCCGGTTCAATAAATTTTGATATTTGATCTT
>JBBQPP010000303.1:0-5284 GCA_038217255.1 Bacteroidales bacterium
TGTTTCAGGGTTTCCAAGCGGCCAGCGTTCGGTATGGAAATTTCGTAAGTAGAGAAAATCTTCTTTGATAATGCCCCGCACGGGGTATCCCTGGTCGTTAGGGCGGCCGACATCGTGTCGCTCCTTTCCTACAAGAACAAAATTTCGCTCCGGAATTATATTTCCTTCATTTTCTGAATTGAAAATATCAGTTAAGCTTTTCCCGGTAACAGGTTGCATTCCTGACTCTTCGGCTGTCAATCCGGCAACTTCGAGGTATGTTGGAGTAAAATCAATAAAATTCACAAAGTCGTCGATAACCCGTCCCGGGTTTTTAATTCCATTGGGCCACATAATCGCAAGTGGCAGGTGGTTCGAATATTCATAAACCTGGCCTTTTATCCGCGGGAATGGCATTCCGTTATCGGCAGTAACTATTACGATTGTGTTTTCCAGTTCGCCAATTTCTTCGAGCTTTTGCAGCATTTTTTGCAGGTGGCTGTCAAAATATTCAATTTCAAAAGCATAGTCGAGCAAGTCTTTTCTAATTGTATCAACGTCAGGCCAAAAGGCGGGGACTTCATCTATTTCGCCAGTGTTTTTACCACCTTTCTTTTCACCCGATTCAAATTCATATGCCCGGTGTGGTTCTATACTCCCGTACCAAAAACAAAACGGTAAGCCTTCCGGGCGGGCATCCAGAAAAGCTTCGAAGTTTTTAGCATAATCGATATTCGAAATTGCATTTGTAGGTGGAGTGGTTTTGAATTCATCGAATTTCGGACCTGTCAATTGCCGTTTTATGCTGTTGATTTCTCCCGGGTCGCCAGGAGCCCAGCCTTTGGCAACGCTGCCAACCCAGTAACCGTTTTCACCCAGCACTTCGGCATAAGTTTTAAATTTGGCGGGGAAAAGCGGCGAATGGTTGGCGGCTTCTTCCAGTTGCCAGCTGTTGCGACCGGTTAAAATACATGATCGTGAAGGGGCGCATTTCGCATTGGGCGTGTAGGCTCGTGTAAATAAAATCCCTTCGCTGGCAACACGGTCGAAAGCAGGCGTTTTTACCCAGTCGCAGCCATACGCTCCAAAATGTTTCCATGAAGCATCATCGGCAATGGCAAACAAAATATTGGGTTTTTGTTTTTCAATCGGTTTACAGCCTGTCATAGATTGGGTCGAAATAAAGGCAACGATTAAAATGGCAGCGATATTTTTCATAAACAGATTGATTTATTAGGTTTTACTATCGGTTTTAACTTTGGTTGTAAATTTAAGGTTTTTATTTTATTCAGTTCAAATTTAGAATAAATGTGTATGATTTTAGTTATTTTTGTGTATTAAATAAATTGAAATCATGTATAAAAGGACAAATGTTGAAATTGATCTTGATTTAGTTCAGGAGATAATGAAAACTTATAACTTAAAAAGTATTAAAGAAGCAGTAAACTTTTCATTGGAAAAAACCATCGAACAGCAAAAAAGAAGGAAATTGCTTGCAATGGAAGGAAAAATTGAATGGGAAGGCAACCTTGATGAAATGAGGGGTTTATGATGAAAGGTTATATTTTCGACACAAGCGTTTGGATTGACTTTTTCAAAGGGAATCAATCAGTTCAAACCCGGAACCTTGTTTATCTGCTTGGAAATGATTTGCCTGTTTATTATTGTCCTGTTATTTTGCAGGAAGTTTTACAGGGAATTAAAAAAGATTCCGAATTTGAAGAAGTAAAAGATGCCTTTGGTGTTTTAAACCAACTTTTTACCGATCCATATCAGGCCGCCAGTGGAGCTGCTGAAATATACAGAAATCTGAGAAAAAAGGGAATTACCATCAGAAAGGGTAACGACTGTTTAATTGCCTGGTATGGAATAAAAAATGACCTTGAAATAATTCATTGCGACAGGGATTTTGATATGATAAAACTAAATATCGATGACGCGGGTCTGTAATTATAGCCTTGTATTTGAAAAGCACAAAACCTCATTATGAATTCAAACTGGTATCTAAAGAAGGCCATTCAGCTTTATTGCGATTGTTGATAAATGATTCAAAATAGAACTTCTGCATTTCATAATATCCGAATAAATTAATAAAATGAGACTGAATTAGCCACTATTCAGTTCGAAGATTATAAATAGGTCAACAAGAAAGTTATATTATCTGTAAATTCAGAAATGAAGATTGACACTGAAGCAATGTCACTCTTCCTACCCCTCAGCAGAGTCTGTGTCCTCTTTCTCTTTACAGGTACAAAATTAATTTGTTGTGAATGAAATAATTATAAAATGAAACAAAAAATTATCAAAAAATAATGCTCAAAATATTTGGATTACAACATAGAAGGGGCAGCAGTGGATACAGATAGTTTTTTAGCTTATCTTTTTTAAAGGAACTCGTTAATAAAAATGTACTTTTGTTTTTACGATTATTGGTAAAATTTTAATATGTCAACACGATTATTTGAACAACATATTATTGACTTAAACTTCTCTTTATTAGATGATAATAAGAAGAGTGGAGTGCTGTTGACGAATAATTTTGAAAATTTAGATTCTGATTTTGCATCACCTGATATACTTTTCGCTCTGGAGACTGCTAAAAATAAATTTCAAGCTGATGCTGTCTATTTTAGACATTTTCAGGATGGTAGAGCTAATGTGCCTCAATTATATCTGTTTGATTATACTCACAAAAAAATTTCTCATGAAGATAAGAACAAGATACATATTCAAATGTGGAATGGCTATCAAGTTCCCGCATATATAATAATTGAGCAATCGTCTGTAAGTATATTTGATTCACGGAAAAGACCAAAAGAAGAAAAAAATAGTTATGCCGAAGAAATATTAACTTGGACGGGCGAGGCAATTAAAGACTTTAATGCGAAAGAATTTGATAGCGGAATATTTTGGGATGAGCAAAATGAGAAAAAGGATTTTCGGTTTGAACAATCTGCGACAAGGGACTTGATTAGGGGATTAAAAGAAGTTTTCAGAAGCTTTCTTGAAGAATCAGGATTGAATCGACACGTTGCCTTAAAGCTATTAGTTCAAAGTCTTTTAATAAAATACCTTGAAGAAAGGGATGTTAAAAGTGCCAGCGGTTATTTTGCGGGAACATATTTCAAGAAAAATTTTCAATGCTCAGATTTTTGCGAAACCATTCGGAATGGCAAACTATTAAATTTGCTTGACCAATAAGCAAAAGATTGTAATGGTAAAATATTTGAATTGGACAAAGAAAAAGAAATAGATGAAAGAGAAGCCATTCAACAATCAGAAGTCCAAAAACTGGCTAATTATTTAGATGGCAACAATAAGGATAATCAATATGTAATATGGCGTTTATATTCTTTTACCCATTTGCCAGTTGAGGTTATTAGTTCGGTTTATGAAGAACTATTAACCGATAGTAAGGATATTGTTTATACCCCTGAAATGATTGTTAGCACTTTAGTGGATGAATGCATGCCATTAAAGAAACCTCAAAAAGATTTCAAAATAATTGACGTGAGTTGTGGTTCCGGAATTTTCCTTGTAAAAACCTACAAACGTATTGTACAATGGTGGAGGTATGAACAGTGGAAAACGACAGGGAAACTTATTAAACCATCTTTGTCAGTATTAAAAGAGCTTTTGTTAAAAAGTATACATGGGGTTGATATTGAACGGGACGCTATTCGTCTATCGATATTTAGCTTGGCTCTAGCCATTTTAGACGAGGTTGATTTAGACCCACCAACATGGGAGAAATTGAAGTTCCCTGATTTAAGTGCAAATATTATTACTCAGGACTTCTTTGAGTTTATAACGAGCAAGCCAAATGCTGATTTCGATTTGGTTATTGGGAATCCTCCTTTTAATCCACCAAAGGATGAGTATGATGTTTTACCTTCTAATGGAGATTATATTGTTAAATTAAAACAATTCTTTAATTATCAAAGTGAAATTAAAATCCCCAAAGATAATGTTGCATTACATTTTCTTGTTCAGTCTTTTAAGTTACTTAAGAATAAGGGATTAATATGTTTAGTTCAACCAGCTGGACCTTTAATTTATCATCCAAACCTAGAGTTTAGGCGAAAAGTATTTTCAAATAGTAATCTTTTGCAAGTAATTGATTTTACTCTTTTGGCAGATAAACTTTGGGGTAGAACAAATGTTGCAACTGTCGCAGTATTCATTGAAAAAACTTTACCAAATAATGAGGATATATTGCACTTAATTGCAAAACGTACCTTTTCCAATTCAAATAAGCTATTTTTAGAATTTGACCATTATGATTTTAATAAAGTAAGTAAATACCAGAATTTCTCTGATAAAACTATATGGAAAGCCAACCTTCTTGGGGGAGGCAGAATTATTGATTTAATTGAAAGATTGCAGGAAATCCCAACTTTGGACGAGTATTTGAAACATAAAAAAAATGAAGGATGGGTTGTTGGTGTTGGATTTAAAGTTAAAGGAGAAAAAAATCTTGCAGAATATATTACAGGTAAAGATTATATACCTGTTGAAGCACTGACTGAGAATGGTATCGACTATAGCCAGAAAGGCATTTGTAATATTACATATTTTGACAGACCTAGAAATAAAAAAATATATTCTCCTCCCAATATATTGATAAGGGAAATTGTTGGCAAAAAAAGAATTCCTCTCGTATTTAACACAAACTACCTTACTTTTCCAATAGGTATTGTTAGTATACATGCCCCTGAACATCAAAAGGACGAATTACAGCAATTGTATGATTATTTGGATAAACAAAATGAGTTCTTGAGGTTTTATCTAATAGCAATAAGCGGACGAATGATGATTGGAAAAGCAACATCAATAAATAAAAATGATTTGATGAGACTTCCTTATTCAGAAGGATTTAGCTTTTCAAATGCTGAAAAAATAGTTATTAAAGATGTAATTGATATACAATCTAAAAGGATTAATTTAGATAAAGAAACGGTTGAGAATCAAATACAACTTTTTTCTGATTCTTTTTGTAGAACGCTAAACAGTATTTATCAAAAGGAAAAATCTTTTCAACTATTTAAAATAATTGATACAGGAAAGTATTTTGCTTTACATTTTGAATATACTTCTGAAAAACTTCAAGCAATACTTGAAAATGCTGATGATTTAGAAGAATATATAGAATCAATAATTCCATCAAGAAAGGAAAATAAAGAAAGTGCACATATACAAAAGATAATTAAAGTTTATGGCCATGATTCCATTATCATAGCCAAACCTAAACAGTTGCGTTATTGGTTACCTTCAATAGCTCTAAGGGATGCAGATGAAACTTTTG
>JBBQPP010000304.1:0-5259 GCA_038217255.1 Bacteroidales bacterium
TTTTAGTAAGCAAAGACTTGTCATTGTGCGTAGCTCCTGACAACGTCAAATGCACTAAAAATGCCGGGATTTAAACTTCCCGGCATTTTTTTTGCTCCTGGTGAAACTTAGCCACAAAAATATTTATTGTTATATACCACAGAATACCCAGATGAACACGGATTTAAAAAATTATTCTAATCAGTGTAAATCAGCGTAACCTGTGGCGTTAACAGTTCAGAATTTCCCGAACTTAAATGTCAACCCAAAATTAAAACCACGCAAAGCATCGGCTTTGGTTTGACTGGAAAGTTCCAGTCCAGTGCGTTTCAAATCAATATTTGAAGTGTATCTATAACTTACTGCCGCTGCCATCCTGAAAAAGCGTGCAAGGTTAAACTCCAGTTCAACAGCAGGTTCGATAACAAAAAATGCATCATATGCATATTCGTTTCCTGGATAATATTCGTCCCAGTAATCATAATTGTACATGTCAACAAGGGCTACACCACCTGCGCCTATCAATATTGGGAAGGCCACATGCACGGGTGACGTTCCTGCAATTATAGGTTCGATTAAAAAACCCCCGTAACCACCCGCCAGGGATAAATGAGTTTCATTACTATTATGATAATAATCGTAGTCGAGGTTATTTGCAAAACCATATCCGCCAAAACCAATAGCCAGTGAATGGTCAAAAATAAATGCAGCGCGAGCACCTGCTATCAAAGCGTCATAACCGCCAATATTTGAGTAGCTTACAGTAAGTGCGCCATAGCCACCATTCGATCTGTTTTTCGTGAAAATGGTCCTAACTTCATCGTTTTGGTATGAATCCTGTGCATTGGCAAATGAAAATGCTAACATAAAACTGATTAACAAACTTGTATTTTTCATGGTATTATAAATTGATTAATAATTACTTATGTTTAAAAATGATATTTAACGGTAAATGCGAAATCGAACAATTCCAAATCGAAAACCTCCCGTCCAAACAAATCAAAAAATGGTTTTACTTCAATCCCTAACGAAATCGGAACCTCGGGAAACATATACTCAAGCCCTGCAAGCCCATCAATACCAGCAATAAATTCTGTGTTGGTAACATAGAACACTGTGTAGCTGTTTCTGATATATCGCTGATTCCATCGTTCGTAGCCAACATGCAAACCGCCGCCATAAACAAAGTTGAGTTGGTCGGTAAAACTGAACAAACCGGGTTGATGAAATTCTTTAAGTGCATGAATTACTACTCCATTTTGGCGCGAACCAAGCAGGAATTTATACGAATTCAATTGATCGGTATAAATTCTGAATTCAATTCCGCCTGTTTAACCCGCGCGAATCCCGGCAGCATATCTAAAGTCTTGTGAAAAAGCAGAGCTGCTTAAAATTACAAAAGCTGAAATAAGTAATAAACGTTTCATAATTACGCTTTTAATTTCGATGGATAATTTTTCCTGAACCGGAAATATTTAGTTCTGTAATCGGGTTGCCGGTATAATACAGATTACCGCTCCCCGATATTTTAGCAGTTATGGTTTTCACTGCATTGACCTGCATGTTGCCCGAGCCCGAAATATGCGCATTACAATTGTTGACAGTCAGTTTTCCGAGCTGTCAATATTTCCTGAACCGCTAATCGATAAGTCAGATCCATTCGAATCGCCAGTAATAATCATCCATCCCGAACCTGAAATGTCGGCTTCAACACTGTTCACATCTACAGCTGTTGAAATGGAACCGGAACCTGATAAGGATAATTCCATTTTCTCTCCTGAAAAAAAGTCGGTTACAATGCTGCCCGAGCCACTTTGTTTTACACTTCCCAATTCGGGTAAAGTAATAAACACATTCATCGGCAATCGGTTTCTCACGTTGTGCACACCTTTGATATCGATGAGTAAAGTATTGCTTGAAACCGTTGTTTCAATGTAGGGAAGGACATTTTCTTCGGCAGTTACAAGTATTTCAAATACATCTCCTTTAGAAATTTGAACATCAAAATCTCCTGATGATCTTACTTTGTTGAATGTTGAAACTGCCCTCGCTTCGGTTGCTTCAATTCCATTCCCGCGAATATTAAATTCTTCGATACAACTTGTTGCGGCAAAAAGCAGTAATGTGTAAATGGTAAATTGTTTAATTGTTTTCATGACTTTAAAAAATAAATTGTTTTGTTTTTTGAATAAATCATTTCAAATTATTCGGTTTTGTTTTCTGTAATAATATTGACAGGAATTTTTTTTGTTGGTTGCAAAATCTGTGAAAAAAAATGAAAAAATGTTATGGAAGGTCAATATTTATTAGTCAATATTCAATAACATTTAGCCCGCCGCCCGATGCGTTAATAAAGAGTTTCGTTGTTTTTGAATTATTCCCGAAGGTACCCGTTAGTTGAACTTTTTTCTCCTTTTCATCAAGTACTTCTTCATTTTTGATTGTCATTTTGCCAGGGAAACTGGTTTCACTTTTTACATGTGTAATGTCGAAGCCAAATTCTGATTTTTCGCTAAAACCAAGGTTAATATCCATTGATTTTGATTCGATATAAACCGATTTAAAGTCAGGTTTTATTTTCTCGATATCAAGGTCGCCATATTCGCTTTTTAAGTTAAGTGTGCTGTTGAATTCAGTTATCCTGTAATTTGTAAAACTTCCTTCGGCAGAAAGATTGTCAATCAGGTAAATGCGGAATTTGTCGCGCCGCGATTCGGCATTGATTTCATTAATTTTGGTGATTTCAAATTCCGATGATTTGCTTACAATTTGCAGTTTTTCGGCTTCTTTAATATAGATTTCGCTATAATTACAATCCAATGTTCCGGATTTCATTTTGTTGATTGTGGCATCACCAAAACTGAGGTTTAAATTTGTTTTCCCCGAAAAGTCATGCGATTTAAGATTTCCGTTCGAAAGGTTAATATCAATATCTCCTGAATAATCGCCAATATAAATATCTCCAAACTTGTTTTCCACTTTCAATGGGTTTGATTTTGGCATCCAAACCGTGTAATCGATTTCAATTTTCCCGTCCGACTGGAAAACAGATTCCTTAAAATTCAATATTTCTTTTTCAATACTGCTGCGGCTTTCGCCAACTTTTGTGTGCGCAATAATAAAATGTTGGCTGCCAGTAAAATCAATTTCAACATCTTCAATTAATTTTTCAAGTTTCGAGAGTTTCTTATCCTCAACCCTGATTTTAATATCGAAAACCACCGAATCTTTGTCCCAGGTGTTTATCTTGATTTTCCCGTATTTATTGGTTATTTCAACGCGGGTTTCATGGGTTGCTTTAAATCGTTTATTAATCTGTTTCGACTCGGTAAATTGTGCCAAAGTCAACATCGGAATCATCAAAACAATCAACACTGTAAAAACTATTTTTTTCAAACTTTTCATTGTTTTCCTTTCTTCTAACAATTAATTTGATCCAAAACCTCATCGACCATTTTTAGCCGGTAACGGTTGTTTTCAATCATCGCCTCGATAACCGCTTTTTTCGAAACATTTTCTTTTAAATCAGTTTTCAGCACATTATACATTTGCTGTAATTCGTTCAAATCCATTTCAACATCCTCTTTTATATCTGGAAATGCGACATAACATTTCCTTATTTCGTCCATCCTTTCGTCAACCTGACTTGCATAAAATGCTTCCGCTTCAATCAGTTCGCGCAATTCTGGGTCAATGGGCTGTTTTGCAAATTCGCCTGAATTAAAAATGTTGGTTTTGGTTATTGCAACCGAAAAAATGGCAATAACAGCCATAACCGCAGCCACCCGTAAAAAGTAGGTAGTAAAAGTTACAATTTTAGGTTTGCGTTTTGATTTCGAAATCTGTTCCCAAACTTTGTCGGAAGGTTCGTACCGATCGAACGCTTCGCGGTTTGCTTTTATAAATTCTTCTAATCGATCAGTTTTCATTTCATTTCTGTTTTTTGTACTTTCAAAATTTCAACAACGCGACGTTTTGCGCGCATAAACTGGCTTTTCGAGGTTGATTCGGAAATATTCAAAATCTGCGAAATTTCACTGTGATCGTACCCTTCCAGCAAATAAAGCGAAAAAATAATCCTTCCGCCATCGGGCAATTTTTCCATGGCTTTGGTTATTCCGGCAACAGTCAATAGCACTTCTTCATCGTTGTTTTCATCATTTTCAGGTTTGTCGAATTGGTGCATCTCATCCATTAAAGTAAGTCCCACTTTTCTTTTGCTTTTTGCGTTGATACAAGTATTTATCGCAATTCTTTTCAACCAGGCGCCAAAACTTGACTCATAGCGAAACGAATCCAATTTTAAAAATGCCATTGTAAAAGCTTCCTGGAGCATGTCTTCCGCTTCCTCCCTGTGGTTCATCATACGGTAGCACACATTAAACATAGCTTTTGAGTACAGTTGATACAACTTGTACTTTTGCCTTTCGTCGCCCTTTTTGCAGGCTTCGATTGTGGTTTTATGGTTCTCCCCGTACTTTTCCAATTTGTTTACTTTCAATTTTAATGACAACAAAAAAACGGAATGGTTGCAATTGTTTTATTTTCTATAATGTTTTATGTGGACAAAATATTAATCCATGTTCTTTAAACCCGAAGGGTTGGTATTTGGCACTAAAGAAGCTATTTAACTATCCGAACGATCCATTATTAGGAACTACATTAACCATGCACAAATTTAATTATTGCATCAATTAATGATTTTCAAAAAAATAAAATATTATATTTGCCCCGCAAAATACGGTGGTTGTAGTTCAGTTGGTTAGAACGTCGGATTGTGGTTCCGAAGGTCGCCGGTTCAAATCCGGTCATCCACCCAAATAAAAAGCTTCAGATTTTTCTGAGGCTTTTTTTATTTCACTGAACGTCGGATTGTGGTTCCAAAGGTCGTCCCGATTTAAACGGGATCATCCACCCAAATAAAAAGCTTCAGATTTTTCTGAGGCTTTTTTTATGTTGAATTAATATTGGACGATATTTGCTCTATCAAAAAATTATCGTTGCCTTAACAGAAACGGATAGGTTAATGATGGAAATTGACAAAATTGAGATTGAATAAAATTAAGAGCCATCAAATTAGAATTTCTAATTTGATGGTAACTTTGATATTTAAATATTAGAAAATAATATTTCCTTTGTATTTTATTAGGACGCATCTAATAAAGTATTTAATAAAATTTTGTAATCAATGTTTATCTGATTTGGATTGGATTTTGGCGTTACTTTTTCAGGAAAACGGTTTTCCCGGTTTTGGCTGATTCCTTTGCAGCATCAAGAATC
>JBBQPP010000305.1:0-5253 GCA_038217255.1 Bacteroidales bacterium
AAAAAACTTCGGACTTCCGTCTTCGGACTTCCGACTATTCTTAAAACCATGAAAAACAGCATCAACCAGCTTTTCGAAGCAAAAAAGGAAAACATACTTTCGGTGTATTTTACCGCCGGATTCCCAAAACTGAATGATACAGTTGAAATCATTCAGCTCTTGGAAAAAAATGGGGTTGACTTAATCGAAATCGGTATCCCGTTTTCTGACCCAACGGCTGATGGACCAACCATCCAACGCAGCAGCGAGACCGCCTTAAAAAATGGGATGAGCCTTGAACTTCTTTTCCAACAGTTAAAAGACATACGCAAATCGGTAAAAATTCCGCTCGTACTAATGGGATATTTCAACCCGGTTTATCAATTCGGGGTTGAACATTTTTGTGAAAAATGTGCTGAAATTGGTATCGATGGCACCATTCTTCCCGACCTCCCGTTAAGCGAATTTGAAAATGAATACAAGCACTTTTTCGCAAAAAACAATCTGCATAATATATTGCTTATTACCCCACAAACTTCAGAAAACCGCATCAGGCAAATAGATGCAGCTTGTTCCGGTTTTATTTATATGGTTTCATCTTCATCAACAACTGGAGCTGGCAAAAAAGTGGAGGATTTTCAAATAAGTTATTTTGAACGGATTCAAAAAATGGATTTGAAAAATCCACGTTTAATCGGGTTTGGAATTTCTGATAATGCCACTTTTGATAATGCCTGCAAATATGCAAACGGGGCAATTATCGGTAGTGCTTTTGTGAAATCGTTGCAATCCGGATTAAAACCTGAAGATTCGATTTCCCAGTTTGTGAAGGAAATTAGAAATGCAAAATCATAAACCCATGTTCAATTCGTATATAAAAAGGTTCAATTTCTTGAACTGTTATAAAACATGTTTAACAATTTTGTATGTAAACTCCCAGATATCAGTAAAATACCAAAAGACAAAAAAGTCTTTTCCAGTTAATGATTGTTAAACCCTGTCATTTGGCATACTTCAATTAAAATATTCTTGTTATATTGATAACGCAACTTAAAAAATCAAAGTTATGTTGGAATATGCAAAAGTTATTTTACCAAAAGTTAGTTTCAGCCGCGACTTGTTTAACAAGGAATTAAATAAGTGCATAAGTTGGCTTGAAGAAGATCAGGTCCAGGAACTTTTTGTATGGTGCAACGAGAATTTTAAGGAGATTTACCCCGATGTACTTTCAAAAGCTTTTGCCGGGATTGCGGCTTAAAAAATAATGGGGCGGGAAATTTTTCCCGCCTTTTTTGTATCTGTATTTTTCCGGGAATTGAATGAAATCATTTAGCTGACATTTTTCTCTTTCACATTTTAATTTTAAATCTGCTAAATATGGCAGGGAACGATAGTCCCTTTGTGGGGCAATTATTTCAATGGTTTAAAATTATAAAAACATATAAGTCAATGTTTTGCGTTCTTTGGTATAAATAATGTTAATAAATTGTTAACCTTAATTCAAAATTATGAAGTTATGTTAGAGTATGCAAAAATTATTTTACCAAAAGTGAGTTTCAGCAAAGATTTATTTAATAAAGAATTGAATAAATGCATTGGCTGGCTTGAAGAAGAACAGGTCTGGGAACTTTTTGTGTGGTGCAATGAGAATTTTAAGGAGATGTACCCCGATGTACTTTCAAAAGCTTTTGCCGGAATTGCGGCTTAAAAAATAATATGATGGGATTACGAATATATCCTTCAAAAACTCATTTCAGCCCTGAACCGAAAACCGCCTTTGTCGGCAAAACCACTACCAACGTATGTATTTCCTAACTGATGGACATACTCCACACGCAGGACTTTAAAAATGTTGGTTATCCCAAAACCAATTTCAGCATACGGTTTGTTGATTTCGTTTGAATAATATGGCGGCAAATCAAACACGGGTTTGTACGAATTATTTAAATCCCCAACATGGACTTTCAATGATATAATCTCCTTCAATTTAAATTGTTTAACCAGCGGTATCCGGTTTAGTAACATCCCTCCACCGTTCACATACAGATGAGCATTGGTATAAACATTGTGTGCGAAAGACGCAAAATGCAACAGGTTGAACCTGTCTTTGGAATAGCCCAGCGACATAGATCCCACAGGTTGGTCCAGCAGGTCGTAGGGTGCATCCCCCAATAAATACCCGCCGTTCACAAGGTAATTCATAAACACCTGCCCTTTGGTTAACCTTCCCTGTACAGAACCATGGAACTGGGCATATAACCCGGCATCTGACATTTTCTGTCCGGGCAATAAGGTTTGCCCCATGTCGAAACTCAGGTGCACTACAGGTATTTGGCTAACATAATAAAGCCGGTCGAAGTAGAATTTATCGTAGGGTTGGCCGAAAGCAAGCCGGAGATCCATCAGTACGCCATAGTTTTTGTAAGTATTATAATCCGTATTGTTCCGGATAAAACGCACGCTTGGGGTGCTTGTGCTCGACAATAAATATGGGGACATTTCAAAGTGGACATCGTTCAGGGCATTGTATTCCATTCTGAATTCAAAACTTTCTTCTTCTTTCAAATACGGATTCTCTTCCCAACTGGTGAACAGGGCTATAAAATTACCTGTCCCTTTGCTGTTGGGGTTATATTTTATAAATCGGAGGTATTTGTCCTGCGAAACCACATTATAGTCGTTGGAATAGTTGAAACGGAAAATAAACCTGTCTGTTAGTTGTGGTTGAACCACAAGGTTTGCCCCATATTTGAATTCGCTGTTTCTTGTTCCATACCCCAAAAAACCGCCTAACGAAAAACGTTTAAACATTTGTTCGCTGGTACGCAAGGGTACTGAAAAGCGTTCCCCTTCAATGGTATTGGTGCTGTAAATGTCGAATACCGGCCCGATGTCTATTTTCCCAACGTTGAAGTAACTGGTTAAAACCGTCCCTCCAATTTTGTCAATGGCTTTTACAACTTCATGCTCTTTTAATTTGCTCACGCGCGAATAAGAATTTGCCATCTCAGGATCGTAGGCGAATTCAGACTGGTATTTCCACTCACTGCCCTTTATTTTCCCAAGGTTTTCCGAGGTAGAATATTGAATATATTTTCTGATTAGCCTGTTTCCAATTGATATATTGTCTATGCGTTTTGAACTGTACGCCGAAAGGGAGTCTTTATTAGTGGTGAACGAAAGGTTTACTTCGGTGTTCTGCGTGAGGTAAAACCAGCCGCCATCCGATAATTTTTTGTATTGAACCTGGCCTTTAAACCCGTTTACAAAATTCAGGTTGGCCGTTCGGCTGATATAAGCATCAATGGCCGTTAATGCATAACTCCCGTCCTCAATGGTAAAATGGCCGGTAAACAACGGATCGTATTTATTTTTAGGAGCGAATGAAAAATGAAAGTACTTGCTGCCCTCGTTCAGGGTGCTGTCGTTCAGGTACAGGTTGTAGTGCGACAGGGCCGAACTGTTCAGCGGCGAAATAAACCCGCGCTCCATAATGATTACCTGGTCTTTATAAAAGTCCATTTCAACAACCACATTATTTAAAATTACACTCTCAAGCGTTTGTTTTATCCTGGGGAAAATGGCATCCTTTTTAGTATAAACCACAGATACACTGTCGTTGGAAATAACCTGGGCTTCCTCAGAGAGGTAAACCGGCGAAAACCTCAGCTTCTGATTGTCCATTTCTACCGTAACATCATCTAAATTACCGAACGACCGGATTATTTTTGAAGTTGTATCCACCGCAAGATAGACTGTTTTTGTTTCCAGTGTTTTATAGTCGCGAACACGATATACTTGTTCCCTGTTTTCCTTTTTATGCTCCTGTATTTTTTTGAATAACACTTTTGCGCGTGAAATTTCCGGCTTAACGGTAACTTCGCCAAGTTCCTGTACTTGCTCAACCAGATGAATAATCAGGGGAATATCCGTAATTTGTTTTGCTGGAATTTCAATAAGATGATATCCAACGGAGGAAATACAAAGTGTGTCGGTTTCGGACATTGACAGTTTAAAATAGCCGTTAACATCCGTCATCGTACCCGTATAAGTGCCTTTAATCCAGACATTGGAAAAAGGAATAGGCTCATTATTTTTTTCATCCTGAACATATCCGGATATCTCCTTTGCACCGCTGTTAAAACTGAAGATGGCCATTAAAAGCACTATAACGATTTTGTGGAACATAACAATCCGATTATTTTCTATTTCTTATTTTTCATTACCCAATACAATCCTTTCACGCCAATTTTTATATCGTCGAGCCGCAGCAAAACCAGAATTTTTTCTATGTAAGCCAGCAAGCCCCAGCCCACTGCGAGGTAGAACATCCAGGCATAAAAACCGAAAACAAAAAGGATAAAAAAGAATATGCTTTGCACGTAACCCGCCGAAACAGCGGAGTACAGGTGCAAGCCAGGGATTTTGCCAAAGCGGAAGAAAGAGACAAAATAGCTCAAGCCAAACACACCAAGGAAAAGATATAAAAACCAGGCATGAGGTTCGATATCCGCCCATTTAAAAATGAACAAACCCAGAATTGCCATGGCGTAAGTACAAATGTCGGCGAGGTTGTCGAGCGCCGCCCCAAAATTGGTCTGCAATTTAAAGTAGCGGGCAATATTTCCATCGAGCACGTCGCTTACCAAACTGATGCAAAGCAGCACCACAAACCAACTTTCGCGGCCTGTGAGCGCCATAAACAGGATAACGGGGAACACCAAAAGGCGATATAAACTGATTAAATTTGGGGCGTTTAAAACATTCTCTCCTTTTACAATTATTTTTTTCATTTTATTATTTTTTAGATATGAGATTTTGAGACACAAGCCTGCCTGCGGTAGGCAGGTATCAAGACAGTTAACGCACTGCATATTTTATAGTGCCGAGACCAATTTCCTTTCCCGTTTTTGTGTGGCAAGGTTATGGATAAAGTATGCCAACATTTTGTGCACAGAATTTTCGTTAGCCTCATGCCCGTTAGCCATTATAATTTTGTCCCGATTTTTGGTTTCAAACTGCAAATCCGTGTCGATGTAACTTTCAGTAAAAGTCATCCCGGCAGAAATGATTCGTTCCAAAGCGTTCATTTCATGACGTTCCAATTGCCTTTCGGGAACAATATTAATGGGGAGCAACTTGCTGATACTATTAACGATATCAATGTTTTTTATTTGGCTTTTTGCAGTAAAATTCATTATAACAGGTACATATTTCATCTCTACTGTCCGCATTAAATAGTTGACAACCGTGTCGATTGGAATTAAATTCTGG
>JBBQPP010000306.1:0-5251 GCA_038217255.1 Bacteroidales bacterium
CCATAAAATCAACGTCAGCAAACGAGACTGGTGAAATTGCTCCCATTCCACCTGTGTTCAGACCTGTGTCGCCTTCTCCAATTCGTTTATAATCTTTTGCTTCCGGCAGTATTTTATAGCTTTTCCCATCAGTAATTACAAAAACTGAAACTTCAATTCCACTTAAAAACTCTTCGATAACAACTTTTCGGCTTGCATCTCCAAATTGTCCGTCCAACATCTCTTTTAGCGAAGTTTTTGTTTCTTCGAGCGAGTCGATAATCAATACACCTTTGCCGGCAGCCAAACCATCGGCTTTTAATACATATGGGGCTTTCAGTGTTTTCAGAAATGCAAATCCTTCGTCAAGGTTTTTGTTTGTAACTGTTAAATATTTTGCTGTTGGAATATTGTTTCGAACCATAAATTCTTTGGCAAAATCTTTACTTCCCTCTAATTGAGCGCCTTCTTTTTTAGGCCCAACAACAAGTATTGATTTTAATTCAGGATCAGCGGCAAAAAAATCATGCAAGCCCTCTACCAGCGGAACTTCGGGTCCAATTAATACTAAATCAATTTTATTTTGAAGTGTTAGCGTTTTTATTTTCTGAAAGTCGCTGACATTAGCCGCAAAGTTGGTTCCAATTTGTGAAGTTCCCGCATTT
Source organism: Bacteroidales bacterium (assembly GCA_038217255.1). Lineage (GTDB taxonomy): Bacteria > Bacteroidota > Bacteroidia > Bacteroidales > Prolixibacteraceae > Draconibacterium. Next base: position 645 of record JBBQPP010000306.1, read on the forward strand.
CCGGGGGCAAAAAACAGGTTTTTTACTTTTTTGCTTTGTTTTAATTTCCAGCCAAATGCGTGTTCCCTACCTCCGGAACCAATAATCAGGATATTCATTTTGAAAGTGTTTTTGTATTTTGAGCGTGAAGATAAGTTTTTATTCAGTTGTTTTCAAACCTGCGGTTGACATGAAATTCAAAAAAAATGCCAGGCTGTTTTGGCAACCTGGCATTTTGATATCTACCCAACCTGTTATTTAAATCGAAGTGTATTTTGTGAAATAGGTTTGCATTGCTTCTCCAACCTTTTTTGAAAAATCGGTAAGGTTGTTTGCCTTTGCAGACCTTTCCATAATTTGCAGATAGAAGATAGTGCGTTGGATTTCTTCGTTAACTGCTTTATCCTGAATGTATTTGCGGTCGAGCGAGAAATAATAACTCAAATCATCGTCAAAAGATTCAAATGCCTGTTCCAAAACCATTTTCCCTTTTTCAGTGGCACCTGCCCTAAAATAGCTGTTTGCCAGTTCAATTGTAAAATATCCGGGAGGGGCAATACTTGGTGGAATCAGTTCAAAACAACGATCAATAACCGCAACGGCTGAATCCTTTTTTCCCTCATCTAATAATGTACTTGCCAAACGGTTGAAACTATTTGTTACATTAGTCATCATCCGCATGTTGTTCTCGTCAATATAAACGTTTGGATCGTTCATGCCTCCCCATTTGAATTTGTTCATAATGTTATCGTACATAATGTCGGATGCAACAGTCCCAAATTCTAAACGGTCAGGTTTACTTTCTCCTTTTATCGGCACCAACCGGTAGGCAAAACCTTCAACCTGAAAATAATTTTCGAGGTTTAAATATTTGTTGCGGCCCACTGTTATTGCCCAGTAAATAGGTCGCTCCCAATTGTTCGTTGCTATTAAATCGAGTATCATCATTTCATCCTTCGATATATAATTTCGGTCAGACAGGTCGATCGTCATTGTATCAACTATTTTATCATAGTCTTCCGGACGTACTACTTTATTTCGGATAACTGCCTCTTTGTCAATTTTAAAGCTTAATTTTTTCTTTGGAATATATGCAGCGTTATCTGCTTGTTGTAGTTTTGTGGCAGGATTATCATCTGCAATAAAATTAATTGCTTCTTTGAGTCCAATAGTTGGACGAGTTATCCTCGGATTGTCCATTAAATAAACAACATCGCGTGTTCCCTGCAAATACTTATCTGGAGTTAGTGAAAATGGCAAGGGAGCCGATTCGTATGCCTGTCGCCGCATTTGATTGATATACCAGTCGGTTTGCAGGTAACTTAAATTACAAACACGCACATCTGTGCGAACTCCTTCCACTTCCTGGTTATACCACAACGGGAATGTATCATTATCACCATTTGTAAAAATAATACCGTTTGGCTTGCAGGTTTTAAGATAATTGGCGCCAAAATCACGTGCGGTGTATCGGCCTGAACGGTCGTGGTCATCCCAGTTTTGTGCTCCCATGATGCCTGGAACAAGCACAAGCGCTGCTAATCCTGCTATTCCTGCAGAAACTGTTTCCGGTAAAAATCGTTTTAATCCTTCGGCAACTGCCATTACCCCAAGCCCAATCCAAATGGCAAAAGCGTAAAATGAACCTGCATATGCATAATCCCGTTCGCGAGGTTGATGCGGGTATTGGTTCAGGTAAATTACAATGGCCAAACCTGTCATAAAAAACAGAAGGAAAACTACCCAAATTCCTTTTTTTCCTTCGGCACCTTTGTTGTATTGAAAAAATATTCCAAGCAATCCGAGCAAGAATGGCAGAAAATAATACGTATTGTGGGCTTTGTTATGTGCTAAACTTGCAGGTAAATTATCTTGATCTCCCAACCGCATTTCATCAATAAACTTGATTCCGCTTAACCAATTGCCATTAATTACCCCACCATGACTTTGAATATCGTTTTGCCGGCCAACAAAATTCCACATAAAATAACGCCAATACATATGGTTTACATGGTATCTGAGAAAAAACCGCATATTTTCTGCAAACGTAGGTTTGACAATCACTTCGTTTTCACCCTGTTCGTTTTTATGCTGAATTTTTCTACCTTTTATGCCTCCCCATTCGACATAATCATCTGCATGAAAAGATTCCATTGTGCTCCACATCCTGGGAAATACCATATTGAATTTTTCATCATAATTCGGAACAACCTTATGATTTGTGACCACATATTTATCGCCTATTGGAGTGTAAACAGCTTTTCCCTGGCTGTAGCGGTTTTGCGGGTTTAGTGGTGAGTTGTAAAACTGTCCATATAAAAGTGGTCGATCGCCATATTGTTCGCGGTTGAGATAACTTAACAGCGCAAAAGCATTATTCGGACTATTTTGATCCATTGGAGGCTGAGCTGACGAACGGATAATGATAAGTGCAAATGAAGAATAACCTATTAGAATTACAGTAATTCCAAGGATAATTGTATTCCAAATCACCATTTGTTTTTTTGCGGTGTACCAAATTCCATAAACAACAGCGGCAATTATCAGTATCATATAAAAATATAAGCCGGAGTCAAACGGGAGCCCGAAAGTATTTACAAAAAGCAGATCAAACCACGAACCAATGGTTACAACGCCCGGAATGATTCCGTACATTATCAGTGCAAGTATGACAATTGAAGTTACAAAAGCTAATATGATACCGTTACGGGTAACATCGTATTTTTTAAAGTAATAAACGAAAACAATTGCCGGGATTGCAAGTAAATTCAATAAGTGAACGCCAATTGAAAGGCCAATAATGTAAGCAATAAAAATGAGCCAGCGATTTGAATTTGGCTCATTGGCAACATTTTCCCATTTCAGAATTGCCCAAAAAACAACCGCAGTCATTAATGATGATGTGGCGTAAACTTCGCCCTCAACGGCCGAAAACCAAAAAGTATCGGAAAAAGTGTAAGCCAGACCGCCAACAACACCACTCGATATAATGGCTATTGTTTGCCCTATCGACAAATTTTCACCGTTGGAAACTAATTTTTTGGCAAGGTGTGTTATTGTCCAAAACAGAAACATAATAGTAGCACCACTTGCAATGGCTGACATTGAGTTTACAAGCCTGGCAGCATCTCCCGGCCCTCCAAAAAGGGTAAAAAACCGCCCCATTATCATAAAAAGCGGTGCTCCCGGAGGGTGTCCAACTTCAAACTTAAAAGAAGTGGTAATAAATTCGCCACAATCCCAAAAACTGACAGTGGGTTCGATGGTCATCAAATAAACCACCGAAGAAATAATAAATACTACCCAGCCAAAAACATTGTTATACAGATTGTATTTCTTCATTTTGATGATAATTTCTTGTATTTCAAATTTATCGGAAAAATAATTCGGTTGCGAAGATAATTGTTTTGAACAAAATTGGAAGAATACTATAGTTTTTAAAAGCATTCATTAAACTTCTTTAAGAATTGTATTTGGCTTCAACCGGATTTTTATTCATGCTTCAAGTTGGATTTTAGCACTATTAGGATGTTTGCCTATTTGGCCTGAAAATACAAATTATCGATTTCAACCATTTTTATCTGACTATATTTGTGGATTGTAAAAAATTGAAGAAACTATGAAAATAATCGAGGTAAGCAATAAAAAGACTGTTCAACAATTTCATCAAATTCCCCGTTTAATCTATAAAAACGACCCAAATTGGATATGTCCAATTGAAGGCGTGGTAGAAGATATTTTTGATCCTGTGAAAAACAAAACCTTTAAAAACGGTAAAGCAATCCGTTGGATTTTAACCGATGAAAACGGAAACTTGCTGGGAAGGATTGCCGCATTTATCAACGGAAATTTGGCCTACACCTATGAACAACCAACGGGTGGTTGCGGATTTTTTGAATGTGTTGACAACCAGGAAGCGGCTAATCTGCTTTTTAAAACCGCAGTTGAATGGAACAAAACCAACGGAATGGAAGCCATGGACGGTCCCATCAATTTTGGTGAAAACTTTATAAATTGGGGTTTGCTTGTTGATGGATTTATGCCACAAGGCTACGGAATGCCTTACAATCCGGCGTATTACGAAAAGCTTTTCCGCAATTTCGGGTTTGAAGTATATTTTGAACAATACAGTTACCACCTTGATTATACAGTGCCATTCCCCGAACGATTCTGGAAAATTGCAGAGTGGATTGCTAAAAAACCTCAATACCAATTTGAACACATTAATTTTAGGGAAACAGAAAAGTTTGTAAAAGATTTTTGTACTGTTTATGATGCTGCATGGGCATTTCACGAACATTACAAACCGCTTGACCCTGAAGATATTTATAGTTTTATCGACGGCTCAAAAGCCATACTCGACCCTGAGATGATTTGGTTTGCCTACCACGATGAAAAACCTATTGCACTTTTTGCGATGCTTCCCGATATAAACCAAATCCTGCAGAAACTTGACGGAAAACTTAATTTTTGGGGAATTCTTAAATTCTTTTATTACAAATGGAAAAAAACAATGACCCGCACACGAATTATTATTATGGGAATTGACCCAAAATATCAGCGGTCTGGAGTTGATTCTGCCATATTTTGGCATCAGGAGCAATTGATGAAAAAGAAACCCCAATACA
>JBBQPP010000307.1:0-5232 GCA_038217255.1 Bacteroidales bacterium
GAGCAATTCAAAATAATGAATGGTAATATAAAGACAAATGATTCGAATGACTTTTAGGTTTCCTAAAACCAAATTCCGCAATATAAAGGTATCTACTAAAATTTGGATAGCTCAAGTGAAATTACCATTTTGTTTGAAGAATAGCAGTGAGAAAGTTGAAACGAGCAACAGGCACATTTGGCAGGTATTAAATTAAAGAGCAACAATTGAAATAATAATAATACATCATACAAAAAAAGTTCAGAATTATATATAAACATTTAAAACAGTATGTCATGGGAAATTTACTTTACATCATCGCAGTAATACTAATTATTGCTTGGGCAATCGGATTTATTGGTTACAGTGCTGGAGGGATTATACACGTCCTGCTTGTGATTGCAGTAATTGCAATTATATTCCAGGTGATTCAGGGAAGAAGGCTTTAATAATAAATCCTTCATTCCTAAAATATTTCAGAGAAAAAAAAATTATGGATTTCAGGAAAAAGCGTCCGTCTATCCATAATTGGGTTTGGTTTAAAAATGTGGGTTCTGTGCCCGCATTTTTTCTCTCAAATTCAAGGTAAGTTATCGATTAACAGTTTAAGGTTTAGGTTATGAAAAAAATTATTATCCTATTAATTATTGCATCAGTTCTATCAGGGTGCATATTAAACAAGGTAACAGGACGTAAACAACTGAGCCTGGTACCGGAATCGGAATTGCAAGTGATGGCTGTCAGCCAGTACGGCACATTCTTATCAGAAAATAAGGTGCTAAACCCAGGCAAGAGCAAAGATGCAGCAATGGTTGATCGGGTTGGGGCGCGCATTTCAAATGCAATTACAAAATATTATAAAAGCCAGGGAAAAGAATCAGTGACCGACGGATACAAGTGGGAATTTAATACCATTGACAGCAAAGAAGCTAATGCCTGGTGCATGCCTGGCGGAAAGGTAGTTGTTTATACGGGTTTATTACCGATAACTCAAAACGAAACAGCACTGGCTATTGTTGTAGGTCACGAAATTGCCCATGCCATTGCCAAACATGGCAGCGAACGAATGAGCCAGGGAATGATTCAACAATTGGGTGGTGTGGCCCTACAGGTTGCTTTATCACAAAAACCGCAGGAAACCCAAAATATATTTATGCAGGCTTATGGCATTGGAAGCACAGTTGGCGCTGTGTTACCCTGGTCGCGGCAACAAGAAACTGAGGCCGACCAGTATGGGTTGATATTTGCAGCCATGGCCGGGTACAATCCGCAGGAAGCAATACCATTCTGGCAACGAATGGCAAGTGCCGGAGGTGCAAAACCACCTGAATTTTTGAGTACTCACCCTTCAGATGCAACAAGAATTAGAAAGCTTAATCAATTTATGCCCGAAGCCATGAAATATTATACTAAGAGCAATTAGTAAAATTGTTATTTGAGCAGAAAATTGAACACAATCAAAACAAATTTTGTTAAGCAATATAGATAAACTAGTTCAAGGTGTGAATGATGTAAAACTTTTTCGAAATAGTGTAACATGCAAGGGCGAAAGGTGGTATATCTTTATAACAGTTCAGTTAAATAAATTAAATAAATAAAAAATTATGAGTTCAGGAAAAGTTGTATTAGGCTTACTGGCTGGCGCAGCCGCCGGTGCATTGGCTGGGATTTTATTTGCACCTGCAAAAGGTTCAAAAACCAGGAAAAGGATTGTAAGGAAAGGCGAAGATTATGTTGATTCGTTAAAGGATAAAATGGATGATTTATTCGATGCCGTTACCGAAAAGTTTGAAAAGGTAAAAGATGAAGTTACCGAATATGCCGAAAAAGTAAAAGACGATGTTACTGATTTCGCAGAAAAGAAAATGGCTAAAACGGAAGAAGCTTTAAAAAACGCAAAAAAAGCTGAAGTGTAAAAATATTCAGATTAATGCAATCATTTCAAATAGAATAAAAGGGGAAGTAGTTAAACAGGAGCATTGGAAACATGTTCCTGTGGCAAAACGAAAAGGTCAACGATCAAATCGTTGCTCCTTTTCAATTTGCCATTATTTTTTGGAAACGAAATGATTGGGTAAGCAACATGAATTTGAATAAACGTTTATTAAAACAATAGAATTATGCCCGAAGCTATGGAAGACATTGTGGATTCAATTGAATCGTTGCTGGAAAGTGCTGCCGATTATGGAAAATCCAGCTATGATCTCGCAAAACTTAAGACAATTTATAAAACGTCGGATGTGATTTCTTCTTTAATACCACATGCTGTTGTTTTTATAATTTTAATGTCATTCCTGCTTTTTATCAATTTGGGTGTGGCATTTTGGTTGAGTAGAATCTTCGGGAATATTTTTTATGGTTTTTTTATAGTTGCTGCATTTTATGGAATTATTGGAATAGTAGTGCATTTTTTTATGCACAATCGGATTAAAAAGAAGATTTCGGATTATATTATTAAACAGGCAATTAAATAGGATCAAATGGAAAATATATCTTCCACTGCCGAACTTCAGCATGCAATCCAATTATTGGAAGCAGAGCAGGATTTAAAGTTATTGTTGGTGAAATACCATTTTCATCAGGCTTATGAAAGCTTAAAGCCTGCCAACCTAATCCAAAATACTTTGAAAGAAATTGCTGTTTCTCCACACCTGGCGAATAACTTTTTAGGCGCTGGCGTTGGACTGGCTACCGGTTATCTTTCAAAAAAAGCTGTTTCAGGGCAGTCAAACAATAAATTCAGGAGATTTTTAGGAATAATTGTCCAATTTGGTATTACCAATATAATTGCCCGAAACCCAAAAACAATACAGTCGATCGGCCGGTTTGTTTCTCATCATATTTTCCATAAAGAGGAATAAATCATGCCCGTCGTGCCTGACAGAAAAATGAAAACCCCCCTAAGTATAAAAGCCCCCCTTATTTTTATCGGTCTGTTTGTCTTTTTTGTCGCTATGTACATCGCCAGAAGTATTATTGTCCCTCTTGTTTTTGCAACCATTATAGCCACTGTGCTCCATCCGGTAGTTAACTGGTTAATTCGATTTAAAATAAACCGGATAATTGCCATTATAATAGTCTTATTATTGACTCTCCTGGTGATTGTAGTTTTTGGTGGCCTTTTAATCAGACAGGTAAGCCGCTTTGGTGAATCATGGCCAATATTGCTTGATAAATTCACGGTAATGATCAACCAAACCATTGCCGATGCAGCAGTTTTTTACGATATTAATCCCGAAAAAATTTACGACTGGCTTCTTGTTGCCAAGGAAGAACTTATTAATAAAAGCAGTACAGCAATCGGGCAAACACTTGTCATTTTTGGCAATGGATTGGTTATCCTGTTTTTAATCCCGGTTTATGTTTTTATGATCTTGTATTACCAGCCCATTTTACGGGAGTTTATAAGCAGGCTTTTCAGTGATAACAACAAATCAAAAGTCAGTAAAATTATAACCCAGATCAAAGTAGTCATTCAACGTTATTTGATTGGATTGATTATCGAATTTGTACTGGTTGCCATACTAAATATTGCTGCACTTTTATTATTGGGAATTCAATATGCTGTCCTGCTCGGCATACTGGGGGCATTGCTCAATATTATTCCATACCTGGGAGGAATAGTCAGTGTTGCCTTGTTCATGCTGGTTGCATTCGTAACCAAATCACCGGTGTATGTAATATATGTTATTGCGGCCTATACGATTATCCAGTTTGTCGATAACAACTACATCGTTCCCAAAATAGTGGCCTCCAAAGTTAAAATCAATGCGTTGTTTTCTATCATTGTTGTAATTGCCGGAAATGCTTTATGGGGTATCCCCGGCATGTTCTTATCCATCCCGATCCTGGCTATTGCAAAACTTATTTTCGACCATATCGAATCCTTAAAACCCTGGGGCTTTTTATTAGGCGATTCTATGCCAACATCACAAGGAATTCAACCTATTTTGAAAAAGTTAATAGGAAAGTAATTCGATGTAATATGTGTGAATAATGTAACTCTTATTATGAATTCTGTAAAACTTTTCTCAATTACTGTTTTTACCTTTGTATCATGAAAAAATTCACTCCGGTCGTAAAAGTTAAAGGCTTTGCCACTCAGCAAACCAGGAGGCTTAGTGAAAAAACATTGGAGAAAACACAAATAGTAAGCATTTTTTTTGCAGAGGTTGCAAATGTTTTCCTGTTTATTACTGTGCTGATAAAAGAAACCTTCTCACGCGATTTTGAATTCAGGGAATTTTTTCGGCAGTGTTTTCAAATTGGCTATAAAACGTTGCCTCTTGTTTCAGTTACCGGTGCAATTATGGGGCTTGTGCTAACCATTCAGTCGCGCCCGGTACTTGTTGATTTTGGGGCGGTTTCTTTGCTTCCGGGAATGGTATCCTTGTCTCTTATCAGAGAAATGGCACCGGTTATAACTGCATTAATATGTGCGGGAAAAATTGGCTCGGGTATGGGAGCGGAACTGGGTTCAATGAAAGTAACCGAACAAATAGAGGCCATGGAAGTTTCCTCTATCAATCCGATGCGGTATCTGGTTGTTACCCGGGTAGCTGCAGCAACGCTAATGATTCCTTTATTGATATTATACGCCGATGCTCTCGGTATTTTGGGAAGCTGGTTAGGTGCAAATATAAAAGGCAATGTAAGCTTTGTCCTGTTTTTCTCGCAGGCTTTTGCCCCGGTCGATTTTATTGATTTCCTGCCTGCTTTTGTAAAATCAATTTTTTTCGGGACAGTAATCGGATTGGTAGGATGTTATAAAGGGTACAACGCCGGACGCGGGACCGAAAGCGTAGGGGTGGCTGCAAATTCTGCCGTTGTGATGGCATCCCTGCTTGTGATAATTATTGATCTGATAGCCGTACAAATAACTGATATGCTCTTGTAATGGATATAATACAAACAGAAAATTTAAATGAAGTTCATTATAAGGCGAAAAATAATGATCCGGTTATTGAGATAACAAATCTTAGTAAATCATTTGACAAACAGGAGGTTTTAAAAGATGTTTCTTTAAAACTTTTTAATGGGGAAAACCTGGTAGTACTTGGTAAATCGGGTAGTGGTAAATCTGTTTTAATAAAATGTATTGTCAGGTTATTAAATTCCGATGACGGAACAATCAATGTTTTCGGGCAAGATGTAACGGTTCTGCACCGAAAAGAATTGAACGAACTCCGAAAGAAAATTGGTTTCTTATTTCAAAGCGGGGCGTTATATGATTCCATGACAGTGAAACAAAAC